>JADGPB010000251.1 GCA_017882655.1 Propionibacteriales bacterium | reverse complement strand
CCGTTGTGGCCGTTGTCGCCGCCGCCGAACTTCGTACGGATCTTGCCGAAGTCGATGTCCAGCTCGTCATGGATGACGACGAGGTGGTCGGGGGTGATCTTGTAGTGCGCGAGCAGCTTGGCGACCGGGCTTCCGGACACGTTCATGTACGAGCGGGACGTTGCCAGCACGACCTTCTCCGTGTCCGCACCGACCGCTCCCGTACCGCTCGCTCCGATCCGTACATCCCCCGTGTTCGCGTGCAGCAGCCGGTGGGCCGACAGGGTGACACTGCCGCGGCGAGCAAGCTCGGCGGCGACCATCGCGCCCACGTTGTGCCGGTGGGACGCGTAGGTGGGGCCCGGATTCCCGAGCCCCACCACGAGCCATGCCATGGAGGTTGCTTACTCCTCTTCCACGTCCACAACCGGGGCCGGCGCCAGCGGCTGCTCGGTCGTGCCGGAGGCGGCGTCGAGCTCGGCGTCGATCGAAGACTGCGACGGCACGGAGTGGCCGGACAGGATGAGGTCGTCCGGCGAGCCGTGGAAGACGGCACCGGCGGGAAGGACGAGGTCCTTGGCCGAGATGATGTGACCGATCTCGAGGCTCGTCACGTCGATCTCGATCTGCGTCGGGATGTTGGTGGCCTCGACCTCGAGCGTGATCGCGTTCTGGTCCATGACGACCATGACGTCGGTGGAGTGCTCGCCGACCGTGACGAGCTGCACCTGGACGGAGACCTTCTCGCCGCGCCTCACGATGACGAGGTCGACGTGCTCGATGTTGCCGTTCACCGGGTCCTTCTGGACCTGCTTCGGCAGCGCGAGCTGCTTCTCGCCGCCCTCGATGTCGATCTCGAGGAGCACGTTCGCGACGCGCAGGGCGAGCTGGGTCTCGTGGCCCGGAAGGCTGATGTGTACGGGATCGGCGCCGTGGCCGTACAGCACGGCCGGCACCTGGTGCGCGCGACGCAGACGACGTGCTGCGCCCTTGCCGAACTCGGAGCGCTGCGTGGCGCTCAACGTGACCTGGTCGGCCATGGTGATTCTCCTCAACCTCGTATGTCGGTGCGGCCTTGATCGCCGCGCAGGAGCTCGTCCGAGGGAGGACCTAGTCGATCACGGGTGGCCGGGAAACCGGGCCGCCCCTCGCCGAGGCAACCCACACAGGCTACCGGATGGTCACGGCCGTGGGAAAACCGGCTGCAACCCGCCTACCGGAAGTCGCGCTCGAGGAACTGGTCGCCCTCTTTCGCGTCCGGGTCGGCGACGCGGATCGCCTCGCGCTCCCGCAGCTCGACGCGGCGGATCTTGCCGGAGATCGTCTTCGGCAGCTCGTTGACGAACTCGATGATCCTGACCCGCTGGTACGCGCTGAGCCGCTCGCGGGCGTGCTCGAAGATCTCCTTAGCCGCGTCCTGCGGGTTGGCGGCGATGTCCCGCGCGAGCGTCACGAATGCCTTCGGGACCGCCAGTCGTACGGGGTCGGGGCTGGGCACGATGGCGACCTCTGTCACGTACGGGTGCTCCAGCAGGATCGACTCCAGCTCGAACGGCGAGATCTTGTAGTCGGACGCCTTGAACACGTCGTCCGAGCGCCCCACGTACGTGAGGTAGCCGTCCGCGTCACGGGAGGCGATGTCGCCGGTGTGGTAGTAGCCGTCGCGACACGCGTCAGCGGTCATCGCGGGGTCGGCGTCGTAGCCGTCCATCAGGCCCAGGATGCGCTGCGACAGGTCCAGGCAGATCTCGCCCTCGTCGGGACTGAGCTCGCCGGTCACCGGTTCGAGCAGCACCACCGGGTAGCCCGGCATCGGCCGGCCCATGGAGCCGTCCTTGACGACCTGGCCAGGGGAGTTGCCGACGCTGCAGGTCATCTCGGTCTGCCCGAAGCCGTCGCGGATCGTCTGACCCCACGCGTCACGCACGCGGCTGATGACCTCGGGGTTCAGCGGCTCGCCCGCGCCGAGGAGCTCACGGGGGGGCTTCTTCAGCTGGGTGAGGTCGGCCTGGATGAGCATCCGCCAGACGGTCGGCGGTGCACAGAACGTGGTGACGTCGTGGGTGTCCATCACCTTCATGAGCGCGGAAGCATCGAAGCGTTCGTAGTTGAAGACGAAGACCGTCGCCTGGGCGAGGAACGGGGAGAAGAAGTTGCTCCAGGCGTGCTTGCCCCAACCGGGCGAGGAGATGTTGAGGTGCACGTCCCCAGGGCGTACGCCGAGCCACCACATCGTCGAGAGGTGACCCACCGGGTACGAGACCTGGGTGTGCCGGACGAGCTTCGGACGCGAGGTCGTGCCGGACGTGAAGTACAGCAGGCTGAGGTCGGAGGCCTTGCCAGGCTCGCTCGGCGTGTACGCGGCGGGCGCATTCTCGGACTCGCTGAAGGTGACCCATCCCGGCACCTGCTCCCCCACACCGATCCGGAGGATCGACTTCGGCAGCTCGTCGACGCGGGACCGCAGCGACGACGGGGCGACGACGGCCTTGGCGTGGCCGCGGTCGACCCGGAAGGCGAGGTCGGCGGCGCTGAGCAGCGTCGAGGTGGGGATCGCGACGGCGCGGATCTTGAGCAGTGCGAAGAGGAGCTCCCACAGCTCGATGGTGTTGTTGAGCATGACGATGATGCGGTCACCGGCTCCGAGGCCGAGGCTGCGCAACCAGCGTGCGACCTGGTCGGAGCGCTCAGAAAGCTCCGCGTACGTCCACGACGTGGCCACCAGATCGGGCGACACGATCGTCACGGCGTTGCGGTCGGGATGCTCTCCGGCCACCACGTCGAACCACTCGGTGGCGAAGTTGAACTCGTCGAGCTCGGGCCAGCGGAAGCCGGCCACCGCAGCCTCGTAGTCCGTGCTGTGCGCCATCAAGAAGTCGCGGGCCTCACGTACTGCTGCCGTCCCCGCTGTCGCTGGACGAGGTGTGAACACCATCCGAAGACCTCCGCTACTCGCCCGAAGTTACGGTTTCGTAGCCTAGCCCCGAGTGACTCGGGCGGGGGCCCTTCAGGCACTTGGCTTCGACGTGATCTTGGTGAACTGAGCGCCGACGGAGGTCCCGAGGGTGGTGACGACAGTGATCAACACCGCGGCGATCAGCGCGACGAGAAGTCCGTACTCAACCGCCGTGGCACCCTTGGCAGCATCTCCGAGCCTCTTGTGGACGAAGAATGCAGCAGTCATGAGATGGGCAGAAATGGCGATGAACATCAGGTTCCTTCCCTAGGTCGTCAGGCTCACGCCTGCCGATTCCCCCAGCCCTTCCCCCCGGAAGGATAAGTACGAATGAACTATGACTGTGGTCGTACGAAGGCGGCGGCAATGTTAGAGAGCCATCATGAAACGCCGTCACATCGTCCGAATCCTGGCCGTCGTGCCGGCGAGCCGCGCGACCCGACACGGAGGTGTGGACGCGAAGTTGTCACCGCGGCGCCGCAGCCGATAGGCAGTACCCGTGCTGACCGCCTACCTGACCGGCCTGTTGACAGGGCTCTCTCTCATCGTGGCGATCGGCGCACAGAACGCGTACGTCCTGAGGCAGGGGCTTCGCCGTGAGCACGTCGGCATCGTCGTGCTCATCTGCGCGATGAGCGACCTGCTGCTCATCGCGGTCGGCACACTGGGGATCGGCACGCTGGTCAGGTACGTGCCTTGGCTGCTCACGGCGCTCACCTGGGGCGGCGTCGCGTACCTGGTGTGGTTCGCGTACCGGTCGTTCCGGTCAGCTATGCACCCTCAAGGGCTCTCGTCAGGAGACGACGCAGGTCGCCGCTCGATCATCGCCACGGCGCTGGCGCTCACGTACCTCAACCCACACGTCTACCTCGACACGGTCGTGATGCTCGGCACCCTGGCCACTCAGCAGGACGCCGGGCGCTGGGTCTTCGCTGCAGGAGCCGGTACCGGCAGCATCGTCTGGTTCGGCGCTCTCGGTTTCGGCGCGAGGGCCCTGTCCGGTCCGCTCGGCAGACCCGCCACCTGGCGGGTGGTCGACGTGCTGGTCGGCCTGACGATGCTCGCGGTGGCGGTCCGGCTGGCGCTGGAGGCGTTCTAGGGTCCGCGCCAGACGGCCGCGCCTCCGACCGTACGGCCCGTCAGCTCTCGTTCATCAGGCTCGTGACGGAGCCCTCGGTGAAGACTTCCTTGATCGCCTTCGCGATGAGCGGGGCGATCGAGAGGACGGTGAGGCACTCGATCTCGACCGCCGGGTCGATCGGGAGCGTGTTGGTGACGATGACCTCTTTGAATGCCGAGCGGTTGAGCCGATCGGCGGCTGGACCGGACAGCACCGCGTGCGTCGCAGCGGCGATGACGGCCTTGGCGCCTCGAGCCATCAACGCGTCGGCGGCCAGGCAGATCGTGCCGGCGGTGTCGATCATGTCGTCGACAATGAGGCAGACGCGACCCTCGACCTCGCCGACCACCTCGTGCACGGCGACGGTGTTCGCCACATTGGGGTCGCGCCGCTTGTGGATGATCGCCAGGTTGCAGCCGAGCTTGTCCGTCCACTGATCGGCCATCCGTACGCGCCCGGCGTCGGGCGAGACGACGACGAGGTCCTCCTCGCCGTACTTCCGGGCGACGTAGTCGCTGAGCAGCGGCATGGCGAGAAGGTGGTCGACCGGGCCGCTGAAGAAGCCCTGGATCTGGGCGGCATGGAGGTCGACGGACATGATGCGCGTGGCACCGGCCGCTGCGTACAGGTCGGCCATCAACCGCGCCGAGATCGGCTCGCGGCCGGC
>JADGPB010000250.1 GCA_017882655.1 Propionibacteriales bacterium | reverse complement strand
GCAACTGATCCGTTCTCGCATCAGCCGGCGGAAGCAGGGCTTCCAGGTCGAGGGGCCCGTGGCGTTCTGGGCGAAGATCGTCGTGGCTGTCGTGGCCATCATGGCGCTGTGCTGGCAGCTGGCCAGCTACAGCGGGATGCCAGTGATCCTGATCATCCTGGCCTTCCTGATCCTCGCCTACACGTTCGTGCTGAACCGGACGGTCTTCGGACGACACGTCTACGCGATCGGCGGAAATCTCTTCTCCGCGGTGATGAGTGGCGTCAAGACGAAGCGCGTGAACTTCTTGATCTTCGTCAACATGGGAATGCTGGCAGCCCTCGCAGGCGTGGTCAGCACCTCGCGCGCCGGCAGCGCTGTCGCTTCCGCCGGCCAGAACTATGAGCTCGATGCCATCGCCGCCGTGTTCATCGGCGGGGCGGCGGTCCAGGGCGGGGTCGGAACCGTGATCGGGGCCGTGATCGGCGGCCTGGTGATGGGCGTCCTCAACATGGGGTTGTCCATCCTCTCGGTGGACGCGGCCTGGCAGATGGCCATCAAGGGCCTGGTGCTGCTCCTAGCTGTCGCGTTCGACCTGATCAACAAGCGCCGCGGTCGCCGCTGACACGTGGTTGGCGAAGGCTCTCTCGGGGAACCGGGAGAGCCTTTGCTGCGCGTGGGACTGGGCACACCTCGCCGCGACGTGGCAGCATGGCGCATCCGACGTACGCCGTCAGCGATGGATGGAGCCGCGATGCCTACACCAGACCCCGCTGACAGACATGACGTGATCCGGGTGGTGGGTGCTCGCGAGAACAACCTCAAGGGCGTGACCGTCGACATCCCCAAGCGGCGTCTCACCGTCTTCACGGGCGTCTCGGGTTCGGGGAAGAGCTCGCTGGTCTTCGACACCATCGCGGCAGAGTCGCAGCGGCTCATCAACGAGACGTACAGCACGTTCGTCCAGGGCTTCATGCCCAACCTCGCAAGGCCCGATGTCGACCTGCTGGACGGCCTGACGACGGCCATCCTCGTCGACCAGCAGCGCATGTTCGGCGATCCGCGGTCGACGGTCGGTACGGCGACCGACGCGAACGCGCTGCTTCGCATCCTGTTCAGCAGGGTGGGGGAGCCCCACATCGGGCCGCCGACGGCTTTCTCGTTCAACATGGCCACGGTGCGGGCGAGCGGCGCAATCACTGTCGAGCGCGGCGCGGCGACGAAGGCGCAGAAGGCGTCGTTCTCGAGGCTCGGTGGGATGTGCATCCGGTGCGAGGGCCGCGGTCAGGTGACGGACTTCGACCTGACCGCGCTGTACGACGAGAGCCTGTCGCTGAGTGGGGGAGCGCTGAAGGTTCCCGGCTACTCGATGGACGGCTGGTACGGGCGGATCTTCGCCGGCTCCGGTCTTCCGATGGACAAGCCGATCCGGGACTACTCGAAGAAGGAGCTCCACGACCTGCTCTACCGCGAGCCGACGAAGATCAAGGTCGAGGGCATCAACCTCACGTACGAGGGACTCATCCCGAAGATCCAGAAGTCCATGCTCGCCAAGGATCCCGAGTCGATGCAGCCGCACATCAGGGCGTTCGTCGAGCGGGCGATCACGTTCGGTACGTGTCCTGAGTGCGGCGGCACGCGGCTCGGCCCACAGGCGAGGTCGTCGAAGATCGCCGGGATCAATATCGCCGATGCCTGTGTCATGCAGATCAGCGACCTGGCGGCGTGGGTGCATGGACTCGACATCCCATCGGTCGAGCCATTGCTGACGACACTAGGGGAGACGCTCGACTCGTTCGTCGAGATCGGGCTGGGCTACCTGAGCCTCGACCGGCCGTCGGGGACCCTGTCCGGCGGCGAGGCGCAGCGGACCAAGATGATCCGCCACCTGGGGTCGGCGCTCACCGACGTGACGTACGTGTTCGACGAGCCCACGATCGGCCTTCACCCGCACGACATCCGACGGATGAACGACCTGCTGCTGCGGCTGCGCGACAAGGGGAACACCGTGCTCGTCGTCGAGCACAAGCCCGAGGTGATCGGGATCGCCGACCACGTGATCGACCTCGGTCCGGGGGCGGGAAGCGCTGGGGGAGAGCTCGTCTTCGAGGGGACCGTCGAGGGCCTGAGGGCAAGCGATACCGTGACCGGTCGGCATCTCGATGACCGCGCGCGGGTGAAGGAGCAGGTACGGACCGGTGCGGGCGCCCTCGAGATCCGCGGCGCCAGCGCGCACAACCTCAAGGACGTCGACGTCGACATCCCGACGGGCGTGCTGGTGGTCGTCACCGGCGTGGCCGGGTCGGGGAAGAGCTCGCTGATCCTGGGGTCCGTGGCGGGTCACGAGGGCGTAGTGGCGATCGACCAGACGCCGATCCGCGGATCGAGGCGGAGCAACCCCGCGACGTACACGGGACTGCTCGACCCGATCCGTACGGCGTTCGCCAAGGCCAACGGCGTGAAGGCTTCTCTGTTCAGTGCGAACTCCGAGGGTGCGTGTCCGGCATGCAACGGCGCAGGAGTCGTCTACACGGACCTCGGCGTGATGGCGACGGTCGCCACGACGTGCGAGGAGTGCGAGGGACGACGCTTCCAGGCGGCCGTGCTGGAGTACCGGTTCGGCGGGCTCAACATCGCGGACGTGCTGGACCTCCCGGTCGATGAGGCTCTGCGCTTCTTCGGTGAGGGCGAGGCCCGTACGCCTGCTGCGCACAAGGTCCTCGAGCGGCTCGCCGACGTCGGGCTCGGCTACCTAGGCCTCGGCCAGCCGCTGACGACGTTGTCGGGTGGCGAGATGCAGCGGCTGAAGCTCGCCGCGCAGATGGCCGACAAGGCGGCTGTGTACGTGCTGGACGAGCCCACCGCGGGGCTGCATCTCGCCGATGTCGCTCAGCTGCTCGGGCTGCTCGACAGGCTCGTCGACTCCGGCAGGTCCGTCATCGTCATCGAGCACCACCAGGCCGTGATGGCCCACGCCGACTGGATCATCGACCTCGGTCCTGGCGCTGGTCATGACGGCGGACGGATCGTGTTCGAGGGCACTCCCGCCGACCTCATCGCTGACCGGTCAACGCTCACCGGACAGCACCTCGCGGAGTACGTCGGGGCCTGAGTTCGGCCGGGGAAGTCCGTACCTCGTGCTCGTTCTCATGGAGTCCATGGCTCGCTCACAGGGGATTCCCAGCAAATCCGACCTATACCGGAGAGGAGCGAAAGGGCGAGCAAGATGTCAGAGCCGCACGAGAACACGAGTGGACCGGGCCCCACGTTCCAGCCACCGGCCTATGGGAGCCAGCCGCCGGCGTATGGAAGCTGGGCCCCGTCTCCCCCGGAATGGGGCGATGGGGGAGCGGGCAACCCGTACGGAACCGGCTACACGTTCACCGCACCCCCAACGCCACCGCCTCCTCGTCGACGCCGTCGTGCGGGTCTGTTCGTCGCCCTGGGCGTCCTGGCCGCCTTCGCGATCGGCGTCGCCGGTGCCGAGATCGGACGGTACGAGGTGTCGGCGACTGCCGCCCCGACCGTCTCGTCGCCGCCCACCACGGTTGCGACGCCGGATGTCTCGACCGCGCCCAACGCGACGCCGAGTGACGGCTCAACGGGTTCCGGGACCGACACCGCGTCGGTGGCGGCGATCATCGACCCGGCGCTGGTCGATATCGTCAGTACGTTCGAATATCAACGGGCCTCTGGCGCCGGCACGGGGATCGTCCTCACCTCGACCGGTGAGATCGTCACGAACAACCACGTCATCTCGGGCGCGACGTCGATCCGCGTGACCGACGTGGGCAACGGCCAGACGTACTCGGCGACGGTCGTTGGCTACGACGCCGCCCACGACGTCGCGGTTCTCCAGCTCCAGGGGGCGTCGGGGCTGGCGACCGCAACGATCAGCTCTACGGCGGCATCAGTCGGCGAGAGCGTCGTCGCGGCGGGGAACGCCGGAGGTACGAACGGTACGCCGACGGCCGCAGCCGGGTCGGTCACGGCGGTGGGCCAGTCGATCACGGCGAGCAACGAGCTGACCGGTACGAGCGAACAGCTCACCGGTCTCATCGAGGTGAATGCCGCCATCCAGTCAGGTGACTCGGGCGGAGCCCTGGTCGACGCCAGCGGCAGCGTGATCGGGATCAACACGGCCGGGTCGACGAACACCTCCCTGTCGTCGGACACCGGGCGCGGATTCGCGATCCCGATCACTGATGCTCTGACGATCGCGTCGGCCGTGGAGGCCGGGAATGGCTCGTCCACGACCCATGTCGGGGACTCGGCATTCCTCGGGGTTCTCATGGGGTCCTCGGGCAACGGCCGGGTCGGCCGCCGATCCTCGACCTCCGGGGCGCTCGTCGGTGGCGTGGTTGCCGGTGATCCTGCGGCTAAGGCTGGCATCATCGCGGGCGACACCATCACGTCACTGGGCGGCAAGACCGTCGACTCCGCGACGACGCTGGGACAGCTCATGATCGGGTACCACCCAGGCGACACGGTCGCCATCGGCTGGGTCAACGCCTCTGGAACCGCCCACACCGCCAAGGTCACGCTCGTCAGCGGACCGCCCGCCTGAGAAGAACTCGCATCGTTGCCTAGAGGCTAGTCATGACTCCATGAGTGGCGATGGTGCGTGCGAGGCGAAAACCCGCCTTCCTGCGGGAAGCTCCACCACTTCGGGGCCTATACCCCAGCGTCGTCCTGCCATCCGACGGCGGCTGGTCGGCGATCTAGCCGAGTTCCGCTGAGTGATCGCTCGAACCCACCGTTTCCGGACGAATCGGTGGGTTCG
>JADGPB010000249.1 GCA_017882655.1 Propionibacteriales bacterium | reverse complement strand
GAAATCGGCAGAGATTGGAGGTCTGCCATGCAGGCCCGGACCGCGACTGACGGACTCTATATTCGTCGAGCGTTACGCAACTCAGCGACACACCGGTTGTGGAAGACCCTGGGGTGCGCACATCCATCGATAACAGAACACGGACGGCCCCCTGGCAAGAGCGGTCCGACCTACGACCAACAAACAAGGAGCAACCGCACATGTCACGTAACGAACAGATCCAATACATCCTGCAGGGTTTGGTAGGACGCTCCCAGGACGTCGAGGGCGCCCTGCTCGTCACCATGGACGGTCTGCCGCTCGCCTCGGCTCTGCCCCAGGGCGCCGACGAGGACCGCGTCGCAGCGATGGCCGCCGCCGCCCTCTCCATGGGATCCCGCACCGTCAACGAGCTGCGTCGTGGCTCGCTGGAGCAGGTTCTCGTCAAGGGTGACGCCGGCTACGTCGTGATGATCCACGCCGGCGCGGACACCGTCCTCTCCGCCATCTCCTCCGCCGACGCGAAGCTGGGCATGATCCTGTACGAGATGAAGCTCGCCGCCAAGGATCTCGCCCGCGAGCTTGGGTGACCCGTTCGAAGACATGCAGCCCCACGACGTCGTGGGGTAGGGCCAGGAAGACCACTGCTCGTACTTCGACGGCACGAGCCGTCGTCTCATCGTCACCGACCTGGAGACCCGCTTCCCGACCGGTGAGCTGATCGTCTCCCAGACCGACTCCGAAGGCATCATCACCTTGTGCAACGAGGCCTGGGCTGGCCTCGAGTCGATGAACAACGATCCCGGCAGTGCCGAGCTGCTCGCCGGGCTAGGCGCGCCGAACGGCTGGGAGCGCCTCTCGATCGAGGACACACGGTTCATGATCGACCTCATGGATGCGCTCTCCCGGCAGTGATCTGCGTCCCCTCCCCGACGTCACAGGCAAAAGTCCGACGTCACAGGCAAACGTTCGCCTGTGACGTCGGACTTTTGCCTGTGACGTCGGGGGGAGGGTCACCCCCGATAGCCTGAGCCGGTGCTCGGATACTTCGGCCCTGAGGGGACGTTCACGCATCAGGCGTTGCTGTCGCTGAAGCTCGACGAGGAGGCGACCGCGTTCCCATCCGTCGCGGCCACGCTGGATGCCGTGCGCGACGGGACGGTGCGGGCCGGACTCGTACCGATCGAGAACTCCGTCGAGGGCGGCGTCTCCGCGACGCTCGACAACCTGGCGTCCGGCAAGCCGTTGGTGATCACCGGTGAGGTGCTGCTGAGCGTGCAGTTCGGGGTGTACGGGCGGACGGGCACGCAGCTTGCCGATGTGAAGCGGGTCGTCACCCATCCGCACGCCGCCGCGCAGGTACGTACGTGGCTGGCGACGCATCTGCCTGGCGCGACCGTCACTGAGCGCGGCTCGACGGCTGGCGCCGCCAAGGAGGTGGCGAGCCCCGACTCGGCTTTCGACGCGGCGGTGTGCGCGGCCGTGGCGGGGGAGATGTACGGGCTGGAGCCGCTCGCCTCCGACATCGCCGACAACCCCGACGCGGTGACCCGCTTCATCCTCGTGGGTCGACCGGCTGCACCCGCGGCCCGTACCGGGCACGACAAGACCAGCCTCGTCGCGTACATGCGGGAGGACCGCTCCGGCGCCCTGCTGGAGATCCTCGAGCAGTTCGCGTCACGCGGCGTGAACCTCTGCCGGATCGAGTCGCGGCCCACCCGGGAGCGGCTCGGCTCTTACTGCTTCGCCATCGACGCCGAAGGCCACCTCTCCGACGCGCGGATGGCCGAGGCGCTCATGGGCCTCCACCGGATCTGCAAGCGCGTCGACTTCCTCGGCTCGTACCCGCGGGCCGACAAGGTCGAACCGTCGGTTGAGAAGGGCTTCCGCGAGTCGGACTACGAGAAGGCCGCGAGCTGGCTGACGGGCCTCACCGGCTGACCGCGTCTGGGAGAGACTCGCCCGCGTCTGGGAGAGACCTCCCCACGTCTGGGAGAGACTCCCCCCACCGGTCGCGCAGGACCCGCGTCAGCCGCGCGATCGCCTCGGGGATGCGCGCCGCGTCGATCCGGCCGACCCCGAACGCCAGCCCGCGACGCGGGGGCTGGCTGACGAAGCGCACCGACAGGGACTCCACCGCGACGTCGACCGCCCCAGCCGCCGTCGCGACCGCGACGTCGTCGAGGTCCTGATCGCGGAACCACGCAGCGACCCGGAGGCCGGCGGCTGACGGAACGACCTCGAGCTCGGGCACCTCCGCGAGAGCCGCCAGCAGCACATCGCGCCGGTGTGCGTACACCCTGCTCGTACGTCGCAACTGTGCGGCGAGACCACCGTCGGCGATGAAGCGAGCCAACGTCGCCTGGGTCGCCAGATCGCCCTGCCAGTCGGTGAGCAGCTTCGCGGTGCGGAGTGCCGGCTGCACGGACACCGGGGCGACTAGGTACCCGACACGCAGGATGGGGGACAGGATCTTCGAGAAGGAACCGGCATAGATCACGTACCCGTCCCGATCCAGGCTCTGCAACGGTTCGAGCGGTCGGTGCTCGTAGCGGAACTCGCTGTCGTAGTCGTCCTCGAGGATCACGGCGCCCCGCCTTGCCGCCCACTCCAGCAGGGCGATCCGACGGCGCAGGCTCATGACGACGCCGGTGGGGAACTGGTGCGACGGCGTCACGTACACCAGCTTCGCCTGCTCCGGGAGCGCCTCCACGACGAGGCCCTCGTCGTCGACCGGGACCCCGACGACCCGGGCCCCGTGGGAGGCGAGGAGGCGTACGACACCGGTGTATGCCGGGTCCTCGATCGCGACGACATCTCCGGGCGAGACCAGGACGCGGGCGACGAGGTCGAAACCCTGCTGGGCGCCGTTGGTGAGGAGCACGTCCGACGGCTCGCACACCACGGACCGGGACCTGCCGAGGTAGGCGGCGATCGACGACTGGAGCGAAGGGTTGCCGGCTCCGGAGTACGGGCTCGTCGCCGCCAGCTCCGGCCGCAGCGACTCCGACATCAGTCGACGCCACGCGGCGAACGGGAAGAGCCTGGGGTCGGGGCCGCCCGCCGACAGGTCGAAGCCCAGCCCCTCGAGGTCCGCGAAGCCTGGGGGCAGCGAGGCCCACACCGATCGAGGGGTGATGCGACGGCCGTGCGGCGCGGTCCGGCCGGACCACGGAACGACCTTGCCGGCCACGGAGGTGCCGGAGCCGCGGCGGGAGTGGACGAGGCTCTCCGCAGCCAGCCGGTCGTACACGGCCGTCACGGTGCCGCGCGAGACCTGCAGCTGGCCGGCGAGCTCGCGGGACGACGGAAGCCGTTCGCCGGGCGTCAACCGCCCGTCGCGGATCGCCGCCACGAGCTGCCGGTACAGCGAGGCGGTCACCTCGCCGGGCGGTCCCACGTCCATCTGAAGGTCCATGGCCCACACCATAGGCCGCCAAGTGGCCTAATCGCAGTGGATCCGGGTGGCTCTGTTGAGTGGTCCACCCACGAGGCAGACTGACGTGATGACCACGACGACGCAGGCCCCCGCCCGGACCGGCTCGCTCACGATGCTGCAGGGCTCCGCCCTGACCATCGGCGCGGTGCTCGGCACCGGCGTGATCAGTCTGCCGGGCGTGGCAGCCCGCATCGCCGGCCCGGCCAGCCTCCTGTCGTGGCTGATCCTCGTGATCGCTTCCGTCCCACTCGCGGCGACGTTCGGCGCACTCGGCGCACGCTTCCCGGACGCCGGCGGCGTCGCTTCGTACGCGCGGCGTGCTTTCGGCCCCAAGGCCGGGGCCGTGGTCGGCTGGTGCTTCTTCTTCGCCGTACCGGTTGGCGCACCGGCAGCGTCGATGATGGCTGGGCACTACGTGGCGGCTGCGTTCGGAGGCGGCCGCGGCACGATCCTGGCGGTCTCGGCCGCGCTGATCGTGGGTGTGGCGGGCATGAACGCGTTCGGCGTACGACTGTCGGGGCGGGTCCAGCTGGCACTGGCCGCGGTCCTGGCGGCGACGATCCTCGTCACCGTGGCGATCGCCGCACCCCACGCGCAGCCGAGTGCAGTCGGCCCGATCGCCCCACACGGGTGGCCGGCGGTCCTGACCGCGGCAGGGGCGCTGGTGTGGGCCTTCGCCGGCTGGGAGGCGGTGGCACCGCTGGCTGCTGAGTACCGGTCGCCCCACCGCGACGTCCCGCTCGCGACCGGGATCGCGATCGTCGTGGTCGGTGCCCTGTACCTCGCGCTCGCCGCGACCACGATCCTTGTCCTCGGCCCGCGCGCCGGGGAGACGGCCGCGCCGCTGTCGGACCTGATGGCGTTGGCCGTGGGTGAGGGCGCGCGTCCGGCCACAGCGTTCCTGGCGCTGCTGCTGACCATCGGGGCGATGAACGCCTACTTCGCGGGGGCCTCGAAGCTCGGCTCCGCGCTCGGCCGGGACGGGGCACTGCCGCCGTGGATGGCTGAGGGCAGTCGGGCTGGAGAGGTGCCGCGCCGCAGCCTGCTGGTCGTGACTGTGCTCGCGGGCGTCACCTTGAGCATCTCGGCGCTCGCCGGGCTCGACTTCGACGTCTGGATGGTTCTGGCAACGGGATCGTTCGCGGTCGTGTACGTGCTCGGCACCGCCGCCGCGGTCAAGCTCTTCGGCCCCGGGTGGACCCGTACCGGAGCGATCATCGGCCTCGTCACTGCCGTCGGGCTCGCGGTGAGCATCGGCTGGGCGATGCTGTGGTCGGTCGTCGTCAGCGCCGCCGCCCTCACGTACATGACCCTCCGTGGACGCCGCCGATAGCCCCGTTGTCCGCCGGCCGAGCAGCAC
>JADGPB010000248.1 GCA_017882655.1 Propionibacteriales bacterium | reverse complement strand
TCCGGAGCGACCTCAGGACTGCGGCGGCGTGTACCCAGGTGTGTTCTGCGGCGGGTACGGCGGGACTGCCGTACCGTACCCGGGTGCCTGCTGGGGCGTCGCCGGCGGGGTGGCCTGTACGGGCTGGGCCTGGGGGGCCTCGTACCCGAACGCCTGACCGTTCTGCGTGGGTTCGGCCACGGGCGGGAGCGCGTCCTGCGTGCCTGCACGGGCCGAGAAGTTGGGAGTCTCGAACGCGGCACCGACCGACGGGGCGGCGGGTGCCTCACCGAAGCTCACCTTGGGCGCCTGCCGTACGGCAGCGTCATTCACCTCGAAGTACGTGGCCCGCTCGAACTTGCCGAAGCTTGCGATGAAGTTCGTCGGGAACGACTCGATGCGGGTGTTGTAGTTGCGGACGTTCGCGTTGTAGTAGCGACGGCCGTTGGCGATCCGGTCCTCGGTGTCGGCCAGCTGGCGCTGCAGCTCGAGGAAGTTCGTGTTCGCCTTGAGATCGGGGTACGCCTCGACGGTGACCAGCAACTGGCGGATGGCGCCGGTCAGCTGCTCTTCGACGCCTGCCCGCTGCTCCGACGGCGCGCCGCTCGCCATGCCAGCGGCTTGGTTGCGCAGCCGTACGACCTCTTCGAGGGTGCCGCTCTCATGGCTGGCGTAGCCCTTGACCGTTTCGACGAGGTTGGGGATCAGGTCGTAGCGCCGGTTCAGCTCGACGTCCACCTGCCGCCACGACTCCTCGACGAGGTTCCGCATCCGCACCAGGCTGTTGTAGCCACCGACTCCGTAGAGGACGATGCCGACGACCAGCAGGATCAGCAGGACGAGGACCACCCAGAACGCGGTCATGTCAACCTCCACGATTGTCCGGGCCCGATGCCCGAGAACCCAGCCAGCCTAGCCGAGTGCGCGGTCACTAACGAGGTCCGCGCAAGGTACGAGCCCTCGGGCACCGGCGAGTTTCGCTACTTCTTCTTCGTGTCGACCAGATGGCCGAAGCCGACGGAGCGGTCGGGCGAGTGGAACAGGTCCTGGCAGGTCGTCAGCGTGATGAGAGCCTGCGTGGGCTTGACGCCCGTCTTGCCAGGCACCGGGTCGAGCACCCAGGTGTCGACGTCCTTGACCGTGAGCTTCGACGGGGACTCGTCGACCTGGTACGTGAAGATGTAGCTCTTCGTCTCGACGATCACCTTGTCGCCGGGCTTGAGCTCCAGGAGCCGTGCGAACGGCTCGCCGTGGGTGATGCGGTGTCCGGCGATGGCGAAGTTGCCGATCTGACCCGGAAGCTGGGTGTTCTCGTACCAGCCCACGCCGCGGCCGAGCGCGTAGTCGCTCGTGCCCACGAGGATCGGGACCTTGTAGTCGGCGCCGAACGACGGGATCGTGAGGATCGCCATGGCCTTGTCGAGCTGAGCCTGGCTGTACTTCGGGCCTTTGGTGGCCTCCGAGCTGGTGGCGGTCGCACCGGCTGACGGAGTGGCCGACGGGTCGGGCACGTCGATGCCGTCACCGTTGTTCCACTGGTCCTGGAGCGTCGACACTTCGCTCTTGGCCGCCTCCCGGGCGGGGCCGTTGGTGCCGAAGTACTGGTAGCCCATCCAGCCGAGCGAGCTCAGCCCGATGGCGATCAGCAGGAGTCCGGTGATCGTGAGGATGCTGGGTCGGCGACGACGCGTGCGGGGTGGTTGCGCCGGAGTCTCCTCCGTCGCCCCGACCACCTGGTCGTCCCCCACCGGCGCTGGATCCTCGGATGTCACCGGACCATTGTGACCGATGAGTCGGTCACCTCAGTCATTCATGTGAAGGCCCACAGCAGCGCCCCTCGTCACGGGAGCACATCGCACCGAACGCAGACAGTTCTCAGCGGAAGGTCGTGGGTCCGCCCAGTGGGGCGGGCGACTGCTCCGAGTCTGCATCGGTGAAGGCCGCGAACTTGCCCACCCAGCGTGCAAGGTGAAGGCCGCCGAGGACCCGGTACGGGAAGGGGGCGCGCAGTGCGCGTCGCTCGAGCCTGTCGCGGTCGACGGGCTTGCCCGCGGCGATGACGATGTTGCCGAAGCGATGGCCCTTCAACGTGGCCGGTTCGAGAGCGCACACCACGGGCTGGAACCGGTCGGCGATACCGGCGACGACGCGCTTCGCGTACACGAAGGGCACCCGATCGGTGATGTTGACGACGATCACGCCCCCCGGCGCGAGCACCCTCGCCACGTCCTCGTACCACTCGGCGGTCGTCAGCTCGGCCGGTACGCGGGCGCCGGCGAACGCGTCGACGACCACGAGATCAGCGTGGTCTGAGGGGACCTCGGCAAGACCCGTACGACCGTCGACCGGACGCACCTTGATGCCCGAGCGCTTCGGCAGCGGGATGATCGCCCGTATCTGCTCGGTGAGCCCCTCATCGGGTTCGAACACGGTCTGGGCCGAGGTGGGACGGGTCGCAGCGACGTAGCGCGGCAGGGTCATCCCGGCGCCACCGATGTGGATCACCCGGATCCGTTCGCCCTTGGGCGCCATGGTGTCGATGACCTCGGCGATCCGCTGTACGTAGTCGAACTCGAGTCGCAACGGGTCCGTCGGGTCGACGAACGACTGGTCTGTACCGTCGATGCGCACGAAGAACGCGCCGGGCACTTCCCGGTCCGGCACCAGCATGGCAGTCACTCTTCCATGCCGCACCCAGCACGGTCGAGGTTCCTGAGGGAGTCCTCAGGAGGTCGCGCCGCAGTCACGCCGACACACCCGGGATCACCCTTTGGGCGCGAGCCGTCGCCGCCGCGAGGAGCGCGGCCAACCCGGCCGCTGTGGGGAGCAGAAGGGCTGTCGAGGGTCCGTGCCCGTCGATCAGCACCCCGGCTACGGAGGATCCCGCGGCCACACCGGCGACGATGCAGGTCCCGAGGGCGGTCATGACGGTGCCGATGCGGGCCAGCGGTGAGACGCCCTCCGCGATCGCGAAGGACCCGATCAGTACCGGCGCTAGGCCGCAGCCGCAGAGGAAGCAGGCCGCCATCAGCCACCAGGGTGCCGGCGCGATCGCGACCAAAGGGGCGACGAGCGCCAGGACGCCGGCGAAGATCACCACTCGGGACCGCTGGCTGAGGCTGCGCGGGAGACGCGTGGTGAGCAACCCGGACAGGGCGCTGCCGACGCCCATCCCGCCGTACACGACACCCGCCAGCGCCGGCCGTCCCTGCGCGGAGAGCGACGCCGCGACGCCGGTCGAGGTGGCGCCGAAGACCACCCCCACCGCCGCGACCGACAGCCCGACAGGGACCAGCCGCAGCCACGGAATGCGTACGTGCTCGTGGCTGCTCATCGACCCGACCGGCCCGAGGGTGTTCGGCAGCAGGGCGAAGACGATAGGCAGTGACAGGCCGAGAACGCCGGCGACGACGAGGCCGGCCAGGGGATGTACGAGCTGGAGCAGTCCGACGATCACCGGGCCGAGCACGAATGTCGTCTCCTCAGCCACGCCCTCGTACGACATGGCGACGCTCGTGAAGACCCCTCGGTCGCGCCGCTGCCTGCCCATCGCCGACCAGCGCCCGCGCGACATCGCGGTGACTTGGGGGTTGGTCGCGCCGAGCAGGAACGCCATCGCCATGGGAAAGGCCAGCGGCCGGCCGGGAGCCATGGTCAGCACGGTGCCTGTGAGCGCGATCGTGACGAGCACGGCCGTACCGATCCCGATGCTGCGTTGGCCAAGGCGATCGGCGAGGCCGCCCACGATGGGACCGCCGACGCCGAGGCCCACTGCCATGGACGCCACCACGGTGCCCGCGGGCCCGAAGCCGCCGAGGCGCTCCGCCGCGTACAGGGTCACGCCCAGCGTCAGCATCGCCGGCGGTAGCCGCGCGAAGAACCCGACCAGCACGAACACCCAGCCGCCGTCACGAAGGACGCCGATCAAGGTCGGCGGCGCCGCGTCCTTGCCGAACGTGCCGCTCATCTAGCCCCTCTGTACGTGCCGGGTCAGTCTAGGACCCCGTACGCACCAGAAGACGCCGAACTTTTGCCTGTGACGTCGCGGTTTTGGGGCGCGAGGTCAGGGCCAGATCGCGACGTCACAGGCATTTGTTCGGTCGGTCAGACGACCCGCAGCCTCTCGTGGTCCTCGGCGACGTCGAACGTCACCTCGGAGCCGTCGCCGATCGTGCCGTTCAGTACGAGCTTGGCGAGCTGGTCCTCGATCGCGGTCTGTACGAGGCGGCGCAACGGCCGCGCTCCGTACACCGGGTCGAAGCCCTTCTCCGCCAGCCAGGCACGGGCCGCATCGGTGACATCGAGGTGGATGCGCCGTTCGGCGAGCCGCTTGTTGAGCCGCTGAAGGTTGATCGTCACGATGTGCGCGAGGTCGTCGGCGGTCAGCGGGTCGAACATCACGATGTTGTCGAGCCGGTTGAGGAACTCGGGCTTGAACGCCTTCCGTACGACGCTCATCACCGTCTCCTCCTTCAGCTCACGACTCATCGTCTGGTCGGCGAGGAACTGCGAGCCGAGGTTGCTCGTGAGGATGAGGATGACGTTGCGGAAGTCGACCGTACGACCCTGGCCGTCGGTCAGCCGCCCGTCGTCGAGCACCTGCAGCAGGATGTTGAAGATCTCCGGGTGGGCCTTCTCGACCTCATCGAGCAGGACGACGGAGTACGGGCGGCGGCGTACGGCTTCGGTGAGCTGTCCGCCCTCTTCGTAGCCGATGTAGCCGGGAGGCGCGCCGACAAGGCGGGACACGGTGTGCTTCTCCGAGTACTCGCTCATGTCGATCCGTACCATCGCCTGCTCGTCGTCGAAGAGGAAGTCCGCGAGCGACTTCGCCAG
>JADGPB010000247.1 GCA_017882655.1 Propionibacteriales bacterium | reverse complement strand
GTCGGCATCCAGTACCAGCAGGGCCTCAAGGACCTCGTCCCGGCGTCTGATCTCGCCGAGGGCCTGCTCAACAACGTCGACCGGCCGCCGGTGTACGCGCGTGACAGCCGGGACGAGCTGTACGCGGGCGTGGCGATACCTCACTTCAACGAGGTCGACGAGGGCGTCGGCATCGACGCGCTGATCACCAATCGGGTCTGGACCGCGATGGGCCTCGACCCGGCCACGACGCTCCACGACATCCGCTGGGGCGATGACTGGGACGGCGACTTCGTGTGGGTCCTCGAGATCTCCGGCTCGGTGCCGGCCTCTCACCTGGGCGGCTACGAGAACGCGCACAGCTATCGTCAGTCGTACTACTTCTTCCCGTTGGGCGGCGGCACGTTGGCCGGCGTCTCCAAGCCGGGGGAGATCGTGTGGAGCCGCGTCTTCCAGATGGACGGCGCGGTGCACGTCGATCTCGGTCGCGGCACCTGCATCGAGATGCCCACCGACGAGGTGCAGCGCAGGCTCAACGCGACGAACCCCGAGTGGCCGATCATGAACGCGATCCTCCACGGCGTGTCCCGTGACCAGCTCATGGCTCGCCACAAGGCCAACCACGTCAACGTGGTGTACGCGCCGGATGCGGAGACCGCCGACAAGGCGCTCGTCGCGAAGGCCGCCATGTTCGAGGCGATGGGCCTTCAGGTGCACCTGTGCGGCGACGTGCTGAAGGGACTGTGACGTGCTCTACGGACCGATGACCCATCCGGAGCTGCTACGCGCGATCGGCGGCGCCGGACACGGGGCGAAGATCCTCCTCGCCGACGGCAACTACCCCCATTCGGTGTGGGTGAGCCCGCGGGCGGAGCGGATCGCGCTCAACCTCGCACCGGGACTGCTGACCGTCGACGACGTCCTCGGGGTCCTCAAGCAGACCATCCCGATCGAGTCGGCGGCGATCATGATCCCGAGTCCCGGGCCGGACGCGCCGACGCACATCCCTGCCCACGACGGCTACCGCGCGCAGCTGCCGGGGATCCCGTTCACCGAGGTGCCGAGGTTCGACTTCTACGACGAGGCGAAGTCCGACGACGTGTGCTGCGTGGTCGCCACCGGTGACCAGCGGTTGTACGCCAACCTGCTGCTCACCATCGGGGTGCGTCAGCCGAACGAGTAGTCCCTCCCGCTCGAGACCGCGGCCGGATCCGTACCCCCGGGTCCGGCTGCGCCGTCGTCAGCGCAGGTCGAGGGCCAACGGGTTGGCCGGATAGCCGAGGCGCTGCCAGACACGAGCCTCGACGTGGTCGAAGAACTCGAAGACGAACTTGCCGCACCAGTCCACGATCCGTGGCGTGGGCGCGGCCGGGAGCTTGAACCAGAACGCGTTCTCCTGGATGACGAAGGCGGGCGGGTTCACGGCCGAGAGCCACTCCAGCATGGGACGCGCGACATCCGCACCGAACTCGTTGATGTCGGCCGAGATCTGGTGCTTCGCCTCGAACGACGGCACGAACAACATGAGCGGGTCGGCGAAGTGGCGCCAGTCGAAGGCGATGCGGCCGAACCGGAACGGCAAAGGGACGGTGACGTGGTAGGCGTCGACGTTGCTGGTGATCGGGACGTCGCCCGCGTATCCCTGGGTCTGGTAGTGGTGACGGAATCCGATGGCCTGGAGGCCACGGTCAGGAGGCATCACGGTGATGTCGACTGCCTGGTGGTCACTGCCGACCGGAGCCGTGGGGAGGTGCGCCAGTAGCCGGTCATCGCGATCGACACTGATGGAGCCCGGGTACCCGAAGAAGCTCGGGCCGGCTTCCCGGGTCGGGGGAACCACGAAACGCCGCAACCCGGCGTCAGAGCTGATGGACTGGCCGACGATCGCCATGTCCTCGCAGTAGGCCCTGAGCCCCTCCTCGCCCAGCGGCACCTGGATGGCCGTGAGCGAGTCCCCGTCGATGGCGAGGTCGAGGGCGCGCCGCCCCGCGAAGGCGCGGATCGCCACGAGGGAGCCTGCGAGCACGGCCTGCCCGAACGCCAGGCTGTCCGCGACGACGAGCAGCCCGGCCTGGTTGGGGACCTGAACGCCGGCGATTCCCGCGCGCGGGTTCTGCGGCAAGGAGACGAAGAACGGCGGGAGGCACATCGACAGGCGCACGGTCGCGACGCCTGCGTACTCCTTGTACACGGTGGAGGTGTACTCGAAGCCCTGGTACGGGATGCCGGCGGAGGTCACTCCCGACGAGTGGTCGGTGATGTTTCGCTGGAAGCCGATGCCGAACGGAGGACAGTGCAGGCTGTCCAGCGGAGAGGGCATCGGCGACTGTGTCATGAGCTCACGGTAGCGACGTCGTGGCCGTGGGGACCGTCACCCTACGAGGAGGGAGATCGTCGAGCCTTGGGCCACCATCGTGCCCGCCCCGGGATCGGTGCCGTAGGCCAGGCCGAAGGCGATCCCGCTCGAGACGATGGACTTGGCCGTGACCTTGAAGCCCGCTGTCTGGAGGATTGTCGTGGCATCAGCCTTGGACTTGCCGCGCACAGTCGGGACGGCGACCATGACCGGCCCCTTCGAGACCACCAGCGCGATCGTGTCGCCCTTCTTGCCCTGTCCGGAGTTCGGCGACTGCGAGGTGACAAGTCCGGCGGCGACGGTCGCCGAGTTCTCCTGAGTGGCGGTCACGACGAAGCCGGCTGCCTGGAGCTCCTTGGTGGCCTGGTCGGCGGCCTTCCCCTCGTACGAGGCGATGTCGATCGGTTTCGGTCCCTTGGAGACGACGAAGTCCACGGACGTGGCCCGCTTGAGCTTGGTGCCGGGTTCGACGGACGAGGAGACGACGGTGCCGACGGGCACGGTCTCGTCGTTCGCCTCGGTGACCGTGCCGACGGTGAGGTTGACCTTGGTCAGCGCCGTGACGGCCTCGGCACGTACGAGGCCGACGAGCTTCGGGGCGTCGAACCGCTCGGGGCCTTGCGACAGCACCACGGCGACGCTGCCGTCGCGGAGGATGCGGGCGCCGGCGATCGGGTCGGTCCGGATGACGTGGCCTGACGTGACGGTCTCGGAGTACTCCCTCGTGATGCTGACGCCGAGGACGGCGGTCTCGAGCGCGGCGCGAGCGTCCTGCTCGGTCATGCTGTCGAGGTTGGGCGTCGTCGTCCAGCGGGCCTCGGCGAAGTAGTAGTACGTGCCGCCGCCACCGGCCAGCCCGACCAGCAGGAGCAGGATGAGCGCCACGAAACCACGGCGGCGCCGGTGGACCTTCGTCTGGGAGACCCGTACCAGGGGTCGTACGGACGTGCTCCGAGCTGCCGTGAGCGTCTCCGTGTCGTACCGGACGCCGTCGTGGGTGGTCTCGATGTCCACCGGCGAGACCGGCGTGCCGACCTGGGTCCGCCTGTTGCCGTTCTCGGGCCGCGGCACGAAGCGCCAGGATGACGGCTCGGTCGGGGTCTTCGTCCGGATCAGCACGGTCCTGGCGTCGGGTCTGACCGGGCTGACGGGCGAGGCGGGGGCAGGGTCCAGGGCGTCGGCCTCGGGGCCGGCGCCGAGCCGCTCGGCGAGTACCGGGTCGTCGTCGAGGCCCCGGAGAAGCGCCTTGCGGGCGCGGGCGACGCGAAGGTGCATCGTGTGGCCGTCGACCGGACGCTCGGACGGGCTCCGGCGCGTACAGGCGGCGACGAGGGCGTCGACGTAGTCGGGGATCGCGACTTTGTGGCGCCCGAGTGACGACGGCGCGGGGACGTCGGAGTGCACGTGCGCGTACGCCACCTGGATCGGCGTCTCGCCGGTGTGCGGCTTGCGGCCGGTCAGCAGCTCGAACAGGACGACACCCGCCGAGTACACGTCGGAGCGTGACGTGGCGCGCCCTGAGGTCACGAGCTCCGGCGGGATGTACGAGACGGTGCCGATGAGCAGCCCCTGCGTCGCGGTCACGGTCTGGCCGGTGACGGCTTTCGCGAGTCCGAAGTCGGCGACCTTGACCACGCCGCGGTCGGAGATGATGACGTTCTCCGGCTTGACGTCGCAGTGGACGAGGCCGACCTCGTGGGCGGCGGCCAGTGCCTTGACGACCGGCTCGATGTAGGACAGGGCCTTCTCCGGCGAGAGCGGTGCCTGGGTTGCGATGATCTGCCGCAGGGTGCGTCCTTCGACGTACTCCATGACGATGAACGGGCGGCCGCGGTGCTCGCCCTGGTCGAAGACGGCCACGATGTTGGGGTGCGACAGCCGTGCCGCGGCGCGTGCCTCTCGGTCGAACTTGCGGGCGAAGTCCATGTCGTCGCCTAGGCCCTCGTGCATGACCTTCACCGCGACGGTGCGGTCGAGACGAGTGTCGAGCGCCCGGTACACGGTCGCCATTCCGCCGCGCGCCAGTTTCTCGACGAGCCGGTACCGGTCGCCGAAAACGTTCCCGACCAACGGGTCGTTGACGGGCGTGACGGTGCTCACATGCGCTCCAGACACGGTTGGGGAAGTGAAAGCCGTGCGATGGCTGTGCTCGAGTGTAGGAGCGCGAGTCGGCACTCTGCCCGGCAACGCGCCGCACGTCAGGCGATGTCGGGCTCAGATTTCACAGACCCAGAGCCCGAGCGATCCGGCTGATCAGCTCGTCAGGACGCACCATCGGGTCCGCCCCCATCCAGCGGACGAACCGATGACCCGTCTCGCGCACAGCATCCTCGCGGATCTTCTCCTAGGTGTTCGCGGCCGGGGATCTGCGCACAGTCACCGCAAAATGGCTGGCTCACCCGTACGATGTCGCCAGTGACGGCTCTCATGGGACTTGATGTCAAACTTCGCCTCGCCCGCACCCTCGTCATCGTGGACACC
>JADGPB010000246.1 GCA_017882655.1 Propionibacteriales bacterium | reverse complement strand
GCCGGCGTGTACATGTCGGTCGCGAACGGCGGGATCGCCGTCTGGATGGCGATCGTCCCGATCAGAACGGCAGTGAGCGGGATGGCGGCCGGGCGTGTGGTGTCGTGGGACAAGTGGGTCGCTTTCGGGACAGGTCACGACGAACGTCGCATGGGCGCCGGGCGTGAGACGCGATCGCAGCGATTCTATCGAGGGTGGACCGCCGGTGACCTCCGAGAAGTCGGCACATGGCTACAGAGCTGTGAACGCCGGCCGGGTCTCCAGTCTGTCCTTGCCGCACGAGAGCTGCCGTGGGCGTCCGGTCTGCTTCTCGACGATGATCTCCGTGGTGGCGTCGCCGGCGCGCCACGTCGAGGTGGTGCGGTCGCCGTCGGCGCTCGAGTCAAGGAGCTCGAGGGTGTCGTCGCGGATGCCGAGCTGGATGCGGGCTGCCACCTCGGCCGTCTGCAGGGCCGGCAGGTACGTGGTGCGGCCGCGCATGAGGTCGGGCACGACCTCGCCTCGTGTGATCGCTGAGGCGAGCTCGGAGACCCGATCGCTTGCTACCCGTCCGTAGATGACCTGGCTGGGGAGGGCCAGGCAGGTCGGTGCGAAGCGGTGGCCGCCGAGGTGTGTCGTCTCCCAGATCCGCTGCGGGTCTGCCACGGCGAGCAGGTCGTCGACGAGCGGGCGTCCGAGACGCGCGCAGCAGGCGTCGCGGCGGGCGTGCGTACAGACCATGATCAGCCAGGGCTCGTACACCCAACCCGCAGGGCATTCCCCACGGCCGAGGGCGGCGATCGCGTCGGCGAGGGTGGTCGGCGAGGGGAGCCCGTGGGTCTGCGTCACAGCGACGCGCCCTGCGGTCGAGACGATCACATGCGGACGATCAGGGATCCCGGTGCGGACTTCACGGAACGGCGCCGGACGTCGTACGAGCGCGATCGACGCCTCCAGCTCGTCCAGCTCCGCCGCGTAGTTGAGGTCAAGTGCCTCCACCGGCGACGACGGCCAGGGGCCGAGGTGCTCGAGGAACACGTGGGTGTCCGCGACCGGCGCACTCCCATGAAGAGCCTCGTCAGTGTTCAGTTGCGCGCACCAGCGCTCGTCGTCGACCACGCGTCAGACTTCATCACATCCGGCCGAGGATCGCGAGGTCCGACCCGGCCATCAAACCCGTCAGTCGTCCGGACCGGCGTTGTGGACGACTGCCTCGACGTTGTTGCCGTCGGGATCGCGGACGAACGCGCCGTAGTAGCCAGGGTGGTACTCGGGCCACAGCCTCGGTGCGTGCAGGCTCTCGGCTCCGGCCTCCATTGCCGCGGCGTAGAACGCCCGGACGGCCGCTGGATCCTTGGCAACGAACGCCAGGTGGACCTCACGATTCGGACCCACGCCTGGGAAGGTGCCGACCCAGAACGACGGCTTGCCCTGCGCGCCGTAGCCGGCCCCGTACTCCCCGATGTCCATCACCCGCGAGTAGCCGAGAACCCCCAGCACCTTGTCGTAGAAGCTCTTGGCCGCGTCAAGGTCCGAACAGTTGATGCTTACGTGATCGAGCATGCATCCGACGCTATATCCGGGCTCGGACAATTTCGGCGGAACGAGTACTTCAGTCCTCTGCGTGGGTGACAGCGCCCGTCCAGTACGGCGTCGCGCTCTTCTGGAACACCGGCCCGGCGTCCGCCGGTACGGGTTCGTCGTCGAGGACTCGAGCGTCCTCGTCGGACCTCGCCCGGCGCGGCACGTCCTCCGGCTCGGCATCCTCGTCCTCCGGCTCGGCATCCTCTGCCAGCGGCGAAGCTTCCTCTGCCAGCGGCGAAGCTTCCTCGGCCAGCGGCAGAGCCTCTTCGCCGAGCGGCTCAACTTCGGAGACCTGCTCCGCATCGTCCGCCTCGGGCGCGGACCGGCGCGGAACGATCTCGTCAGTGACCGCCTCGGCCTCGTCCTCCGGCTCCTCATCAACCAGCGAGCGCCTCGGCTGATCGGGTGTAAGGGTGCCGGCGGCCTCGGCGGTCACCTCCTGAGGTACCAGCGGGTCGACGGGTGCGACCTCGTCGCTGACGAGAACAGGCTCCTCAGAGCTCGTCCTGGGGTTGGACGCGATTAGGGCGTTGATCCAGCGGGCCTTCGGGTCCGCGTCGACGACGAGCGCCTTGACGAAGAGCGTCGCGGGCAGCGCAAGCAGGGCGCCCAGCGGGCCGAGCACAACGGCCCATACGAGCAGCGACAGGAACGAGACCGTACTCGTGACGCCCACGGCCTCACCGGCCACCTTCGGCTGGACGACCCCCTGGATGACGAAGTTCAGCACCCCGTACAGCACGATGACGAACACCGCACCCCACGGCCCCTTCGCCAGCAGGCCCATCACCGCGGCGGGGACGAGGCCGATGACGAAGCCGATGTTGGGGATGTAGTTCGTCACGAACGCCAGTACGGCCCACACGATGGCCAACGGGATCCCGTACGCAGCCAGCCCCACCCACGTGAGCGTCGACACGATGAGGCCGAAGACGGTGGAGGTGACCCAGTACTTCCGTACCCCCTGCGCGAACGAGTTCAGCGCAAGCACGAGTACGGGGTTGTGGCGCTGCCCGAGCCGCTCCAGGCGCGCCTCGAAGTCGACGGAGTCGACCACCATGAACAGCAGCACGGTGATGACGACGACGAACAGCGACACCGCGCCGCCCACGTTCGACAGCAATGACCCGACGACGCTGACCACGCTGCCGGGGTTGATCGACTTCAGCTGGTCGATGATCTGGGTGCTCGTCACGCCGAACTGGGCGGCGAGGTTGAGCGCCTGCTCGTACATGGTCTGGAACTGAGGTTTGTACTGCGGGATCTCCTGCACGAACAGCGACGCGGCCCAGCCGATGGCCCAGAACAGCAGCCCGATGATGAAGATCGCCAGTAGCCCGGACAGGATCGCGGCGAGCACGCGGGGGACGCGTCGCGACAGGAACCGCTGTACGGGCCAGACGACGATCATGAGGTTGAGCGCCAGGAAGAACGGGCCGACGATGCGGGACAGCTGGGACAGTCCGAGCAGAAGCACCACGACCGCGGCGGCCCCGACGGCGAGTCGTAGGGCGCGGTGCGTCTCCTGTTCGGGCGCAGCGGCAGGAACATCGATGCCAGTCATGTGCCCATGGTGCCGCAGAGGCCGCGCTCATGCATCGGCGGCTCCCTTGAGAGACCGTCTGGTACGTGCTGTGGCGCGTGCTTGACGGCGTGCGAACGCTTTGTCCCCACCCCTGCTGGCGCGCGCGGGCGAGCAATAGACTGCCGCCATGACGACGTACCGCCAAGAGTCAGACACGATGGGCACGTTGGAGGTCGACGCCAGCAAGTACTGGGGCGCGCAGACCGAGCGCAGCGTCCACAACTTCCCGATCGGCCGCGACACGTTCGTGTGGGGCCGCGCGATCATCCGCGCGCTGGGCATCCTGAAGAAGGGTGCGGCACAGGCGAACGCGGAGCTCGGCGAGCTGCCGACCGACATCGCAGACCTGATCGTGCAGGCCTCCAACGAGGTGATCGAGGGCAAGCTCGACGAGCACTTCCCGCTGGTCGTGTTCCAGACGGGCAGCGGCACGCAGAGCAACATGAACGCGAACGAGGTCATCTCCAACCGCGCGATCGAGATCGCGGGCGGCGAGATGGGCAGCAAGTCCCCCGTACATCCCAACGACCACGTCAACCGTGGCCAGTCCAGCAACGACACGTTCCCGACGGCCATGCACATCGCGGTCGTGCTCGAGCTCAACGAGCGGCTGTACGGAGCGGTGACCACCCTGCGCGACACGCTGGCGGCCAAGTCCGAGGAGTACGCAGGCATCGTCAAGGTGGGTCGTACCCACCTCCAGGACGCCACCCCGATCACGCTCGGCCAGGAGATCAGCGGCTGGGTCGCCCAGCTCGACTACGCGCTCGGCGAGGTGAAGCACGCCGGCGAGGGCCTGCTCGACCTGGCCATCGGCGGCACCGCGGTCGGCACCGGCCTCAACGCCCACCCGAAGTTCGGCGACCTCGCGGCGAAGAAGTACTCCGAAGAGACCGGGTACGCGTTCCGCAGCGCCGCCAACAAGTTCGCGGCGCTGAGCGCCCACGACGCCCTCGTACAGACCTCGTCCTCGCTGCGTACCCTCGCCGGTGCGCTCATGAAGATGGCCAACGACGTCCGCTGGCTGGCCTCCGGCCCGCGCAACGGCATCGGCGAGATCAACATCCCGGAGAACGAGCCGGGCTCGAGCATCATGCCCGGCAAGGTCAACCCGACCCAGTCCGAGGCGATGACGATGGTCGCGACCCGCGTGTTCGGCAACGACGCGACCGTCGGTTTCGCAGGCAGCCAGGGCAACTTCCAGCTGAACGTGTTCAAGCCGGTCATGGTCCACGCAGTACTGGAGAGCATCCGCCTCATCAGCGACTCGTGCCTGGCGTTCAACGACAACTGCGCGGCCGGCATCGAGCCCAACCTGCCGAAGATCAAAGAGAACCTCGACAAGAACCTCATGCAGGTCACGGCCCTCAATCGCCACATCGGCTACGACAAGGCTGCGAAGATTGCGAAGAAGGCTCACAAAGAGGGTCTGAGCCTGCGCCAGTCCGCCCTCGCTCTCGGTTACGTGACCGAGGACGAGTTCGCCCAGTGGGTCGTCCCGCTGGACATGACACACAACTGATCTGTACGTCCGTGCCAAGGAGGCCGTGATGAGCGATGACTGGGGCCGCAAGCTCTCCAGGTTCGGCAACGATCTTGCCGCGGGGTTGAAAGACACCGGCAAGCTCCTCAAGAACGACATCGACAAGGCGCGCGGTGCCGTCGCCGA
>JADGPB010000245.1 GCA_017882655.1 Propionibacteriales bacterium | reverse complement strand
GACCGCTTACGTGGCTGACAGCCTCATCGTGTTCGCGCGCGATCCCGCGGCCGTGCAGGCGGTGATCGCCAAGTTCGTCGGACCTGGTGTCCTCGTCAGGGTGACGCCCCTGTTCCACGCGGACCTCACACCGCTCAGCGAGACCTCCGTACTCGCGTTGCAGAAGGTGACGTTGACGTACGAGTCCGAGACCGTGCCCAGCGTCAACCTGGTGTCGTTGGTCGCCCAGCTCCGTACGGCGCTCGGCCCCGGGGCCGTCGGCCTCGACCACATCGTGACGACCGCCCCGTACCTCGCCGGCGTCCCCTATCTCGCGGGTGTCCCTTACCTGGCTGGCGTCCCCTACTTGGCGGGCGTCCCCTACCTCGCCGGCGTCTCGGCTATGCAGCAGTACGGGATGCCGGGCTTCGGCGGACGGTCCCCCGTGGCTGTGCTCGTCGCCGATCCTGCGTGCACCGCGCCCACGCCCGCGCGCCGGCCGGTCGTCGCCATCCTCGACACCGGACTCGGCAGGCACCCGTGGTTCCTCGATGCGGCACTGGCGACTGATCAGGTCACGTACGGTCCGTACCTGCTCGGGATGAACGGGAACCTGCCTGGAGCTGAATGGCACCAGGCGCCCGTCAACCCGCTCGACGGCTCCATCGGGAGCGACGCCGGGCACGGCACGTTCATCTGCGGCATCATCCGGCAGGTCTGCCCCTCAGCCAGGTTGCTCGCCATCCCCGTCATGGCCGACGACGGCGTCGTCGCGGAGTCCGGCCTCATGGTCACGCTCTCGGCCCTGCTCTACCGTCACATCGACGGAGTGCTCAACGATCGGCCCGATCTCGCCATCGACGTCCTCAACCTGTCGCTCGGCTACTACCACGAGAACCCGAAGGACAAGGCATTCGACGGACCGTTCGCGGCCATCCTCGCCGACTTCGGCCGGTGGGGCGTGGCCGTGGTCGCATCGGCCGGGAACAGCGGTACGACGCGTCCCATGTACCCAGCCGCCTTCGCTGCCGCGCCGGACGACCCCGACCGCGTCCCCCAGGTCACCGTCGGCGCGCTCAATGCCGATGGGTCCTCGGTTGCGTACTTCTCCAACGCCGGCGACTGGGTCACCGCCCTCCGGGTCGGCGCCTCGCTGGTGAGTACGGTGCCGACGACGCTGTCAGGCGACGCACAGCCGGCCGCGGGCCTCACGTACCAGGGCTTCCACCGCACCACGCCGGATCCCGACGCGTACGCTTCCGGCTTCGCCACCTGGTCGGGCACGTCGTTCGCCGGACCGGTACTGGCCGCCGAGATCGCCAGGGCGATCGAGCACGGCCCCGACCTCGCGACGATCGACAAGGCGACAGGCATCGCTCGTGGCCGTCGAGCGGTCGAGCTCGTACAAGGGAGGACCCCATGACGATGCCGGACGTCGAGGCCTCGCTCACGACACGGGCCGCCACCGCATTCTCGGACTATCGCGACGGCGACCTCCAGGCGCTGCACACGCTCATCACCGTGGTGACGCCTGTGCTGTGGCACGTGGCCCGCTCCTGCGGCCTGTCCCACCAGTCCGCCGAGGACACCGTCCAAACCACCTGGCTGCGCCTCGTCGAGCACGCCGCGAGCATCGAGGCGCCACAGGCCGTACTGGGCTGGTTGTGCACGACGACGAAGCGCGAGGCCTGGCGGGTACAGCGCATCACCCGCAAGACCGACCCTGTCGAGGACGTGGAGCCGGGTCTCGGTAGCCAGACCCCGCACGACCCGGCTCAGGTGGCGGCGATGAAGGACGAGGCCAAGCGGTTGTGGCGGCACTTCGTGACCTTGTCGCCCAAGTGCCAGCAGATCCTGCGTGTCGTGTGCATGGGGGGCGCACCCGACTACGCCGGCCTCGCCGAGGCCATGGGCGTCCCGATCGGTTCGATCGGACCCACCCGCGGCAGATGCCTCACCGCCCTCCGTCGCGCACTTCTCGACGATCCCAACTGGAGCCTGACATGACCGAGCATCCCGACGATCCCATGGACGGCATCGACCGCGCCATCCTCGATGCGCTGCACCAGACGCTGGCCCTGGCCGACCCGGTACCGCCCCATCTCGTCGACGACATCGAGTTCAGCCTGTCCCTTGCTGCGATGAACGCCGAGTTCGCCCTCCTTGCCGACGAGCCGTTGGGGGTGCGGGGACCGACCGCCGAGAGCGCCGACTCGGTGACGTTCACGAGCAGCACGATGACCCTGATGGTCGTCATCGGGCGCGACGACGGCCAGCTGCGGATCGACGCGTGGGTCTCCGGCGGTGGCATCACCGTCGAGCTCATCCAGGGTGCGGACCGCATCGAGCAGGTGAGCGACGTGAACGGGCGCGTCAGCTGGTTCCCCGTACAGCCCGGTCTCGCCCGCTTCCTCATCGCTCCCATCACGTCCGGCGGCCGGCCGGTCATCACGCCGGCGATCGAGCTCTAGGCCGCCTTGCCGACGAGCGCGCAGCCCACGACGTCCGGGACCAGCCCGGCGTTGGCGCGCGCGACTGAGCTGTACCAACAGGCGCGGGGCGAGATCGCCGCGTACGCCATCGAAGCGGCCATGTCCCGGCTCGACGAGGCGGTCGAGGCACTCGCCGACGACTCGTCCGTGGGGGCGTCAGAGCTTCGGCTCCGCATCGCCATGTCGCGTACGTGGCGCTCGTTCGCGAGCGATCCGGACGGTACGCAGCGGGAGCTGGACCGGGTCGCGGCGGAGGCCCACCGCCTCGGGCTCGACCACATCGTGCCCCTGGCGATGCTGCAGCAGGGCACCCTGTGGACCCGGCTTGGCGAGAACACGCGGGCGCTGGAGGTGCTGGAACGGATCGCGCCGTACGAGCAGCTGCTGGGCGTTGACGACCGGGTACGGCTTCTCATCAACCGGGGAACGACGGCGTCGTTGCTGCTGAAGATCGAGGCTGCGTCGGCGGACCTCGGCGAGGCGGCTGCTCTGGCCCAGGAGGCGGGGCTCGACCGGTTCGCGTACATGGCGCTGCACAACCGCGGGTTCGTCGAGTACCTGCGCGGCGACCTGCCCGCGGCGCTGCGGCTCATGGACGAGGCGGACCGGCTCGAGGCGCCCGTCGATCGTGGCATCGCGCACCTGGACCGGGGACGCGTCCTGATCGAGGCAGGACTCGTGACCGACGCGTGGGAGACGTTGCAGACGGCGAGAGCCAGTCTGGCCGAGGCTGGGCTCGAGACTGAGGCCGACGAGGTCGAGCTGGACCTTGCCCGATGCGAGGTTCTGCTGGCAAGGGGCGATGACGCCGTGTCGCGCGTGACACCGCTCATCGAGCGTTTCGCCGGACGGGCCGCGCGGTTCCGCGAGATCGAGGCTCGGGTGCTCCGGTCGGAGGCGCTGGCGTTCCGTGAGGACTCAGCGGCGGGATCGGCGGAGGCCGAGGCCTTGGCGCGCGACGCGGCCGCAGTCGATCCGCGGCTGGGCGACGTGGCCGGGACCCTGTACGCGGAGAGCCTCGTCCGTACGGGTCGGGCCGCGGCCGCATCCGTACGGGCGGTGCAGTCGCTCGCACGCTCGACCCAGCTCGCGCGGCGCTGCCTGGCTAGGCGCGTTGCGGTGGACCTTGCTCTCGCGAAGGGGAACGAGTCCGCTGCACGGCGCACGCTGCGGGCAGTCGTCGACGATCTGCGTACGGCACGTCGAGGGGTGTCCAGCCTCGACCTCAAGACCGGCATGGCGCTCCACGCGTCGCCGCTCGCAGTGACCGATGTGGCGCTCGCGGCGCGATCGGGCTCCGGGGCGCGGGTGCTGGCGGTGACGGAGAGGTGGCGCACGGCGACGGGGTCCATGCCCCAGGTCCGGCCCAGCGACGATCCGCCCGAGCAGGCGTTGTGGACCATGCTGCGCAAGCTGCGCTCCGACCAGCGCGACGCCGAGCCGGGAGCGGATATCGCCGAGAACCGGCGGGCGGTCAGCCGTACGGTCAGGGCGCTCCGCGAGACTTCCTGGGCGCGGGACCTGGGCGACACAGCCGACGACGTAGCCGCCTCCACCTCCGAGATCCGGGCTGTACTGGCGGAGCGGCACACGGCGTTGACCAGCATTGCGATCACGGACGACAGCCTCGTCGCCGCCGTCGCCCGACCCGGACGACGCTTCGAGCTCGTCAGTGTTGCCGGAGCTCGGGAGATCCTCGAGCTGGGCCGCCAGGCGTCCGCGGGTGTCGAGGCGCTGGCGCGTATCTCCTCGTCGGTGCACGGCTCGTCACTGCGAGCCGGCATCACGGGTTCTCTGACCGGCACGCTCGAGGCGCTCGACCGTGCGCTGTCATCGGCGCTGCCGACGGGTGGCGACCCGCTCCTTCTCGTACCGCCCGCTCAGCTCGCCGCGCTCCCCTGGGCGATGCTGCCGAGCCTGCGCGGCCGCAGCCTCACGGTGTCGCTGTCCGCGACCCACTGGGTACGGCATGACGTGACCGTCGAGAACCCGTTGGTACGGGTGGTGGCTGGTCCCGACCTGCGGTCGGCAGGCGCAGAGCAGGCGGCTGTCGCGGCCACCTGGCGTCAACCGGACGAGCCCTGGTCGACCGGTCGCGACTTCCGGGACGGGCTGGTGGTCAGCGACCTCGTCCACGTCGCCGCGCACGGTCAGCACGAACCCGACAACCCCCTGTTCAGCTCGCTGCTGCTCGCCGACGGGCCGACATTCGTCCACGAGGTCGAGGGCCTCCGCGTGAGGGCGCGCCACGTGGTGCTGTCGGCGTGCCGGGCGGGGAGGGTGAACGTACGTGCGGGCGACGAGGCCCTCGGCCTCACCGCGTGTCTGCTGGCCTTCGGCGTCTCCACCGTCGTCGCG
>JADGPB010000244.1 GCA_017882655.1 Propionibacteriales bacterium | reverse complement strand
GCGGCGACACCGGGGGTGAACGGACCCATCGCGCCGGTCCGCGACCTCGTACCCTCCGGGAAGATCATCAGCGGCACCCCGTCGGAGAGCAGCTGCTTGGACAGGCCCTTGCGGGTACGGAGTCCGCGTCGCTCGATGGGGTACGTGTTGGCGACCAGCGCCGTTGACAGTGACTTGATCTTCGACGCGTAGAAGTAGTCGGCGGCGGCGCCGGTCGCAAGGAACTTCGTGAGGCGACGGGGGAGTGCCCCCACGACCAGCGGCGCGTCGAGGTGCGAGGAGTGGTTCGCGACGACGACGAACGGCGCCTCGAGGCTCTCGATGTTCATCACCCCATGGATGTTGACCCTGAGGATGCGCCAGATGAACGGCCTGAGCAGCAGCTCCTGGGAGACGAACCGGACGCTCGCGAAGATCTCGGACTGGTAGCGCCCCCGATCGGCCTCAGCCATTTAGGACTTCCTCGAATTGGAGAGCTTGCGGGACAGCGACCGGATCGCAGAGCGTGGGAGGTGCCGGCCGATCAAGTATGCGGCGTTCCAGCGCTTGCTCGGTACAGAGATCACTTTGCCGCGGGAGTTGTCGTCGAGGGCTTCGCGCGCGATGTCGTCTGCCTGGAGCCAGACGACGTCGGGCAGCTTCGAGGCGTTGATGCCGGCGCGCTCGTGGAACTCGGTGTGTACCCAGCCGGGCAGGACGGCCGTGACGCTCACGCCGGTGCCGCGCAGCTCGTTCGCCAGGCCCTCGGTGTAGGTGTTGACCCACGCCTTGACCGCGGAGTAGTTGCCTGTCGTGATGATTCCCGACGACGACCCGATGTTGATGATCGAGCCGTGGCCCCGTGCGGACATGGCGCGCCCGGCCGCCCCGGACAGGACGAGCACCGAGAGGCACATCACGTCGAGCGCCTTCTCCTGGATGGAGAAGTCCTTGTCGAGGAGGGATGCGTGGATCCCGAAGCCGGCGTTGTTGATCAGCATCTCGATGGGTGATTCAGTGCATTCGAGCCGATCGGCGACGCGGAGCATGTCCGCGCGTACGGCGAGGTCCGCGGTGATCGTCTCGACCTTGTTGCCGGATCGGGTTCGGAGCTCCTCCGCGACCCTCTCGAGACGGGCGGAGTCGCGAGCCACGAGCGCGAGATCCCAGCCGCGGGAGGCGAGTTCGACCGCGAAGGCGTGGCCGATGCCAGCCGTCCCTCCGGTCACCAGCGCGAGAGCCATGACAGCCACGCTACGACACTTCGCGAGCGGGTGTCGCAGAGGCCCCCGGATGCTCTGCGAGTTTGTTGTATCACCTACGAAAGAGGGGGTCTGCTTTGTGGCAACCCCACAAGCAGGGTCTCGGCCCCCGGCACGCCTCTCGCTCGTCGTGACGCGCTGGGGGCAGGTGGGTACGGTGGTGCCGTGAGTTGGCTGTCCGGATCGGACCAAGAGAAGCCCTGGTTCCGTATCAGGTCGTACGGGGTGGGCACGACCGACTTCGTCGCGGGCGTCTCGCTGCTGATGATGATCGTCTATGCCGTGTCGCCCCCGTTCGTGGGCGCGCTGGTGCTCACGCCGAGCGACGTGCTGCGAGGTTTCGTGTGGCAGCTCGTCACGTGGCCGCTGGCCAACGGGCCGAGCTTCTGGACGATCTGGAACGTGGTCGTGTTCTGGTTCACCGGAAGGCAGCTGGAACGCGAGCTCGGCAAGGGCCGCTTCGGCTGGATGCTCTTGGGCATCACGGTGGCGGGATCGCTGCTCGCCGTACTGCTGGCATTGGCCTTCAGGGCCGACGAGCCGATGCTCGCGGGACTCGGCACCATGTCGATGCTCGTCGTCCTGATCTTCATCGCCGAGAACCCGCGCATGCCGTTCTTCTTCGGCATCCCCGCCTGGGTCCTCGGGCTGGTGATCGTCGTGCTGCCTCTCCTGTCGTACGTCGCCGCCCGCGCCTGGATCGGCCTCCTCCACTTCGTCCTCAGCATCGTGGCCGCCGCGATCATCGCGAAGCTGGCCGGGCTGCTCAGCCGGTACGCGTTCGTGCCGGGCCACACGTACACACCAGGACAGCGCAAGCGGAAGCGCAAGGCGGCACCGCGAGCGAGCACCAGGCCCAGCAATGTGGTGCAGGGCCCGTGGCTCGGCCCCGAGCCGCCGGCTCGCGAGGACGAGGAGATGGACGCCCTCCTCGACAAGATCATGGCGCACGGCCTCGACTCCCTCACGGGCCGGGAGCGCAAGCGCCTCGAAGAGCTCCGCCAGCAGCGCCGCGCCCGCTGAGGCGGTCAGTCGGTCGCCGGCGCGGTGCAGTCGGCAGCGTCCACGCTTCATCCGGCAGCGATCGCGGTTCATCCGGCAGCGATCGCGGTTCATCATGTTAAGTAGGCGAGTTGTATGTTCACATGGCCGATTCGCCGTGAGAAGCGACGACTCGCCTGCATAACATGATGAACCGACAACCGCACAGGCGGTCGGTACGCCCGTGCGGTCGTCGTTCCGTTCAGGACGGCTTGACGGCGCGGATGAAGGCTGAAGCGAAGGCACCATCGAGAGAGTCGATGGCCTCGTCGATGTCCATCCCAACCGGGATGTCGCCCGGACTCAGCTGTGCTGCGAGCGCCTCGATGTCCGCGCGGTCGTAGCCACGGGTGATCTGGACCGACGCGTCGGTGAAGCCCACAGAGGTCAGCTTCGAGACGTACTCGCTGTTGAGCAGCGCTCCGGCGATGCATCCGGTCCACAGCCCGACGATGGCTTGCAAGGCCGGCGCCAATGGACGCAGCAGCACGATGTCGGAGACGGCGAAGCGGCCTCCAGGTCGCAGTACCCGATGAGCCTCGGCCAGGACGGCGTCCTTGTTGCTGGACAGGTTGATGACGCAGTTCGAGATGACGACGTCGACGGTGGCATCCGGCAGCGGGACGTTCTCGATCGTCCCCTTGAGGAACGTGGCGTTGGTGACGCCGGCCTCGGCCTTGTTGCGGTTGGCGAGCTCGAGCATCTCGTCGGTCATGTCGACGCCGTACGCCAGCCCGCCCGGAGCAACTCTGCGCGCCGAGAGCAGGACGTCCAGGCCGCCGCCGGAGCCCAGGTCCAGCACGTCCTGGCCGGGCTCGAGGGTGATGAGTGCCGTGGGGTTGCCGCACCCCAGCGATGCGGTGAGTGCGCCTTGCGAGGGGACCTCGTCCTGGGCGTACAGGTCGGCGCTGATCGGGTCCGATGCGCTCGGACCGCAGCAGGCGCCGCCGACAGGAACCAGGCTGAGCGATCGCCTTGCGGCGCTCGCGTACCGCTCCTTCACGGCAGCCATGACGGCGGCATCGGTGATGTACGGATCAGGCATGGGGCAACTCCTAGTTAGATGGACATCGAATCAGCGATATTCCACCTCCTATTTCGACATGTGTCAAGATAGTGGGATGTTGCCCAAGGTATTGAGCGTCCGGCCGTGCTGCGGCTTGGCCGCGGAGCCACTCGCCGATGATCGGGCGGCGGTCCTGGCGCTGAAGTTCAAGGCCCTCGGGGATCCGGTGCGGCTTCGCTTGATCGGGCTCATCGCCGCCACCGATGAGGTCTGCGTCTGTGATCTCGCACCGGCGTTCGCCCTGTCGGGCCCGACGATCAGCCACCATCTCAAGGTCTTGCGCCAGGCCGGCCTCGTGGACTGCGAGCGCCGCGGCACGTGGGTCTACTACCGCGCACTGCCCGAAGCCCTCGAGGAGCTCAAGGCTCTGCTCTGACCACGGACGAGGCGGAGCTCCGACAGCAGCGCCGCACCCGCTGACGCTCTCAACGTCCTCATCCTGCGGAATCCCGAACGAACGCATGAGTATCGTGCTGCCATGGCCGACGCGGAGCTCATCGAAAGCCTGCGCCTTGCCGTCGCAGCGGTCCCGGACGACCTGGGCCTGAGGGTCCATCTCGGACGGGTGCTCCTGGGCGCGGTCGACAGCCGAAGCCATCGCCGAGGCAGCTGAGGCCCTCCGCCGAGCACCGGACAACGCCGACGCGCGGGCGAGCCGCTTCGTACGGCGCAGCGCGCTCCTGGCCGTCGTGGGCAACGCTCTCGTCATGATCAGCCTCGTGGTCTGGTCAGTGGTACTGCTGCGCCGGTCTTGATATGTGACCAATAGGTCACCTATCATCCGTCCATGGACGCTGTCTTCCGGGCGCTCGCCGATCCCACGAGGCGGGAGATCCTCGACGCGCTGTTCGCCGAGGACGGCCAGACCGTGACCCAGCTCGCGGAGCGGTTCGCCGAGATGACGCGGTTCGGGGTCATGAAGCACCTGGGCGTCCTCGAGGAGGCCGGCCTCGTGATCCCGGTACGACAAGGGCGTACGAAGCGGCTGTACCTCAATCCTGTACCGATCGAGCAGGTCGCGAACCGCTGGATCAGCAAGTACGCGGCGCGTTTCACCTCAGCGCTGGTCGCCCTGGACCAGCACATCACCGCAACCGAGGAGGCCTGATGGTCGGCACGGCGCACGTCTACCAGATCTACATCGCCGCGACGCCTGAGGAGGTGTGGCGGGCGATCACGGACTCGGAGTGGACGAAGCGTTACTTCCACGGGACGTCGTTCGTCGCGCCCCCCGTTGCCGGTGCCGGCTACCGGACCGTGACCGCCGACGGCCGCGACGCCGTGGAGGGCATCATCGAGGAGTTGACCCCGCCGACGCCGGGTCAGTCGGGACGGTTCGTCCAGACGTGGCACGTGCTGTACGACGCGGCGCTCGCCGCCGAGCCGCCCGGCCGCGTCGAGTGGACGGTCGAGGGGGTCGGCGAAAGGCTGACGAGGGTACGGCTGGTGCACGGCGACCTCGCGTACAGCCCGCTCACCTGGGCGCACGTC
>JADGPB010000008.1 GCA_017882655.1 Propionibacteriales bacterium | reverse complement strand
CTGTGGTGAGGCCTGCCTCGCCGATGACGAAACACGTAGCGCCGGGCTCCTGCTCGGCGATGAACTTGGCGGTCGCCTGGCCGGAGGTCCAGATGGAGTGCTCCGGGACGTCGATGCCCGACGCGATGAGCCGTGCCCGCAGGTCCCGCGGGGTGTACATCGAGTTGTTGGTGAGGACCATGAACGGGAGCCCGGCCGACTTGAGCGTCTCGATGAACTCCGCGCCACCGGGCAGCGGGTCCTCCTCGTGGACGAGGACTCCGTCCATGTCGGTGAGCCAGGCTTCGACGGGCGGGTCATTCAGAGGCATGGCACTAGTCAATCACTCTCGCCGTGCTCCTCGGCCCCGAATCCGTACCAGAGTCCGAGGACCGTCGCGGCCAGGAGCAGAGGCGTCCCGAGCGCTGCATCACCCGTGGATTCGAGGTCCGCCAGGGCAATCCCCCCGACCTGCACGCGCGTGGTCGAGACGAACGCCACGACCGCGAACGCGAACAGGGTGTTGGCGAGGTACGCGAAGATGCGGGTCGGCTCGGGGAATCTCTTGCTGCCTTTGCGGGTGAAGCCGGCGCCGGTGATCGCCTGCCAGATCAACCCGAACAACGCGATGCCGAGCCCCGCGTAGCCGAAGATCGCGCTCACGGGGTCGTCGAGGGCATTGCGGTAGGTGTACAGGCCGCCCACCAGCAGAACGGTCAGCAGACCCACCAGACGCTGCCTCGTGAGCCGCCGCGCGAGGAACGAAGCGATCAGCACCACGATCGCGAGCCACGACGTGATCGCCGCGATCGCATCGGGCGTGCGCGCTCGGAGCATCCCCGGAGGAAGCACCGTGCCGATGGCGCCCGTGACCATGTACACACACACCGCCGCGAGAAGGCTGGCCTCGCCGATGCGTCCGCGCCTCCCCAGGAAGATCGCGCCGATCCCGAGCGCTGTACCAGGGACCGCTCGCCACCACGTGCTGTTCACGGCCTGAGCAACGCCGTAGATCCAGGAGGCGACCGACTCGCCCGGCAAGTGGAACGCGGTCCAGAAGAGGTAGATCGTGCTGATCGGCACCATGAGCGCGACCGCCCCCACGAGTGCGACCGCGACAGGGAACGACCATGCCGTCCAGAGCTCCGGCAGCTCCCCCGGTCGTACGACCTCAGGGTGCGGTGCCAGGCGCCACACCAGGATGAGCGCCAGCGCGGTCAGACCCAGCGTCATCACGGAGGCGAGCAGCGCTTCAGATCCCTGCTCCACCGTGTCCCCGGCCACGGTCTGGATCGTCGTGACGATCCGCCACGCAATGACGGCGACCACGCCGAGCGTCGTCAGGATGCGGGGCACGGGACGAACGGCGATCGCCTCGGCCGCTGACACCGTGATGAGCGCGGGCGCCACACCGGCCGCGATCAGCGCAGGCATGGCCACCGAGCTGAAGGAATCCAGCTCCTGCTCGATGCCGAGGAGCCGGGCGTCGTAGGCGATCTGGGCACCGACCGCCGGCGCCAGGAGCTCGACCAACCAGCTGATCGCGATCAGGGTCGTGATGAGCGGGAACTCCCACCACCTGTACGGGGCGCGACGCCTCGCGAACACGATAATGATCACCACGAGGTAGCTGATTGCGGCCACGGCCAGCACGAGGACGCGTCCGCCCGAGAACAGGCCCAGGGCCACCATCCCAGAGATGGTCACAGCGAGCGCCGGCAGCTTGATGTACCAGGCAAGCCGGATCAGCGCGCAATGCGCCAGCGCGAGCGTCCAGATGACCACCGCGACGAAGAGGGGAAGCAGGATCTCTGGGATCGACCGGTTACTCGCCTGGGAGGCGATGAACGGGAAGTGAGCGCGTAGGAGGCCGGCGAACACCGAGACGGCGCCCAGGACGACCACGAGAGCGCCTGTCGTCCAGCCGACCACCGCCATCCCGGCCGGCCAGCGGGACGGGATCGGGCGCCCGTTCGACACGGGCTCGGCGAACGTGACCTCCAGCGCCCGTCGTACAGCCCGCACCACGGGATGCATCGCCGGCCGATCGACGAGCTCCTCCATCTCGACGCTCATGACAGCACCTCGCGGAACAGCTGGCTGGTCGTGACGGCGACGAGCGAGTTCGTGCTCGACGACAGGTAGACGCTGACCTGCGACAGGCGATTCAGTCCGTGCGGGATGCGAGTTACCTCGGCGCCGGTGCGGTCGAGCACCACGAGGCTGTCCGAGGTAGCCAGTACGGCCCTGTCGCCGACGACCAGCAGGTCCAGTGCCTGCTGGGTGACACTCCACAGGACACGTCCGGTGGCGGGGTCGAACGCCTTCGCCCCGCTGCTCGTGTAGGCCAGAACCACCCCGTCCAGGTCGGAGAACGACCGCACGAGGTCGGGCTCCCACGAGCGCCACAGCTTGTTGCCGGTGGCGAGGTCGTACCCCCTCAGCGTCGATGCGCCACGTTCGTTGACGACGACCACGCCGCCGACGATCCCGTACACGCCCGCGGGGTACTCACTCGATCGCCAGACCTCGTGACCGTCGGTACCGAACGCCACCGTCGTGCCGTTCTCGTCGATGACGACCATGGTGTCGCCGGACGCTGCGGGCTGTAGGGCGAGCTCGCTGGGCATCTTCGTGCGCCAGACCTGACGGCCGGTCGCCGGGTCCAGCGCCTGCACTGTTCCGTCCACGGACGTCACGACGACCTGGCCGCCGAACGCGATCGCGGGCTGGTCGACCGTGTCCGGCGTGGAGATGACCCACAGAACGACGCCCGTCGGGCTGTACGCGACGACGCGCCGCTCGCTCGTGCTCGCGACAGTGACCTGCCCGAACGTGACGCACGTGAGGATGACGCCGCCCGGGTGTGCGCGCCACACCGTGCGATCGAGGTTGCCCGTGGTCTTCGCGGGATTGATCGCCACGACGTCGTTGTCACTCTTGAGCGCGACGACCAGGGTCCCGTCGAGCAGTACGCCGGGCCGCGATAGGTACGCCAAGGTCAACAGCGAGACGCCTTGAGGGGCAAGAGTCGTGGTCGTTGCCGCAGCACGGCTCAGCCGGGACCAGTCGAACGCGTCCGCGGCAACCGGATAGGACATCGCCGGCGACTGGTCGATCGTGTACCGGATGTTGTCCAGGTCGAAGCGGACCATCCCACGGCCCGGACACCAGGTCCGAGACGCGGTGATGTCGCTCGTGCCGTACGTCTCCTTGAGCGTCACGTCGAGACAACCTGCGGCCGCCAGGTCCGCCTCAGGCGGGGTGGCCGCGGCGCCCTGCGACGTGTACGGGCCGGAGTTGCCCGGTTCCCCGTCCCTGAAGCCGATGACGGTACCTGCGGATCCCCAGGTGCTGCCGGCGTGCACGTCCGCCGGCAGTTCCAGCAGACCGCCCTTGTAGATGAGGGCGCCTGGCCCGTCCGTGAGGACTTCGCGCCGTACCTCGCCGTTCGCCAGGGAGAAGACCTCGTCGCCCTGAATCGCCGTCTCCGCGGTCCGTCCCATCGCCCACGAGAACCGGGCCAGGTCGACGGTCGACGTGTCCAGCGGCGTGCTGACTATCCACCAGCCGAGGGGGTCCGGTCCGGAGCTGGCGAGGTCGTACGCGCCGTGCGTACGGGCCCACGTCCCGGACCCGATCGTCGCGTGCGTGCTCTCATCGGTGTACCAGGCGGTGAAGCCGTCGCCGCCCACCATCGCCAGCGCTGCCGACGACTGTGCTGCCGCGCCCTTCACGCTGTGCGACCCGGCGACGAGCAGAGCGACCACCAGCACCAGGCACCACACGAGAGTGGCGACCGGGCGCGGCTTCGGCGGCGCCTTCGGGCGGGGCGCCGCAGCGACCGGACCCGGACCTTGCTGCCACTGAGGCGCCCACTGTGCGGGCGCCTGCCATGCCGGGATGGGCGGACGCGGACCAGGTGCAGTTGGCGGGCCCCACTGAGGCGGGGCGGGCGTAGGCGGCCCGCCGGTCCAGCCAGGCCGGCGCGGATCCGGCGTCACTCCCACGCGCATACCGTAGGGCCGGCATGGGTCGGGACAACACCTGTCCGAGAAGGCTTTCAGTGGAGCCGGAGGACTAGGGTCGAATGACGTGGCCGGGATTCGGCCGTCGGAAGGGTTCTTCGTGGTTTCTGTCGTCATCTTCACCGGCCTGTCGCGCTATCAGGACCCGTGGCATCCGGTTGCCGAGACGTCCGCTGAGATCGCCCGTGTCGTACGCGCGTTGGGCCTGGAGCCGGAGATGCGGACGGACGAGTCACCCGACGCGCTGGCCGATCTCGACGGGGTCGACCTGCTGATCGTCAACTCCGGAGGCGGCGATCCGGATGCTCGGCCGACGTACGAACCCGCGTGGCAGGCGAGCTTCGATGCGGTCGCCGCATACGCTGCCGCGGGATCGCCGATCCTCGCCGTACACAGCTCAGCGACCGGCTTCCCCGACTGGCCGGCGTGGGCCGACATCATCGGGACCGGCTGGATCTCGGGCACCTCCGGCCACCCCGAGATCAGCCTCGCGGTCTTCGAGGCCGACCCCTCCGCGGTCACTCATCCGGTCTTCGACCGCCTGGGTCCGGTCAGCGGCGTCACGGAGCGCCCCGCCGTCGTCTGCTACGACGAGCGCTACTGGCGGATGCCCGTACGGGACGGGAACACTCCCCTGCTGGGTCACGAGACGCGGGGAGACTGGTACGTGATGGGCTGGTCGCGGGGCGGGTCGGTGGTGTTCGACGGCCTGGGCCACGACCGACGCTCGTACGCATCCGTCCAGCGTCGCCAGTACCTCGCGAACGAGATCCGCTGGCTGCTGCGTGACCGGGTGGCTCTGACTGACAACGAAGGAGAGCTGTGACCACCGCGGCCGTCATCGGGATCGGCGACATCGCGGGCAACCACCTCCACGCGATCGTCGACCACCCCGCCATCGACCTCGTCGCGGTGTGCGACATCGTCCCCGCGCGGGCCGAGGCGGCCGCTGCGCAGTGGGGCGTCCCGGGTTTCACCGACGTCGACACCATGTTGCGCGAGGTCCACCCCGAAGTCGTGCACATCACGCTTCCCCACCACCTCCACGCGAGCGTCGCGATCGCTGCGCTGAAGGCCGGCTGCCACGTGCTCACGGAGAAGCCGATCGCCGAGTCGTACGGAGCCGGGGTCGAGCTCGCCCGCGTCGCCCGCGAGTCGGGGCGCAACCTGGGTGTCTGCTTCCAGAACCGCTACAACGACTCCAGCCAGGCGCTTCGCCGGCTGGTCGACGACCACACGTACGGGTCGGTCCTCTCCGCACGTTCCTCCGTGTGGTGGCACCGCGACGCCTCGTACTACACGTCCTCTCCGTGGCGCGCGACCTGGCGCGAGGCGGGCGGCGGCGTGCTCATCAACCAGACCATCCACACGCTCGACCTGTTGTGCTGGCTGCTCGGTGCGCCCGAGTCGACCTCCGGCGTCGCCGCCAACCTCACCCATGTCGGCATCACCGAGGTCGAGGACACGGCGACCATCACGATGCAGCACCCGGGCGGCGTCAGCAGCGTCTACTTCGCGACCAACTGCCACGCCGAGAACGCACCGGTCGAGATCGAGCTGGTCTTCGAGTCGGCGACCGTACGGGTGCAGGACGGGCAGCTGCTCGCGGCAACCCCCGATGGTGACGTACAGGTCCTCGCGAACGACCTCGCCGCTGAGGGCGAACGGTCGTACTGGGGGGCCAGCCACGCCCGCCTCATCGCGGACTTCTACGCCCATCTCAGCGCGGACAAGCCGTTCTGGATCGACGCCGACGCCGCTCTGGTGAGCCTCGGGGTGCTGCGCGACACGTACGTGTCGTCAGGTCTGGTGCCCGCCGATGATCGCTGAACCGGTGAAGCCCACTCGCGGGACGGCGAGAAAGGGCCTCATCACGGCCATGATCGCCGCGCTCGCGATGATCGGCCCGTTCACCATCGACGCGGTCTTTCCGGCCTTCGACCTGATCGGCCGAGACGTCCGCGCGTCCACCGCGGCGATGCAGCAGGTGACGAGCGTCTACATGCTCTCGTTCGCGGTCATGAGCCTGTTCCACGGGCCCATCTCCGACGCGATCGGCCGCAAGAAGGTCATGGGCGCCGGGATGATCGCGTACGCGGTGGCGTCGCTGGTCTGCATGCTCGCCCCCAACCTGACGGTCCTGCTCATCGGCCGCGCGCTGCAGGGGTTCTCGGCCGGTGCGGGACAGATCGTGAGCCGGACGATCATCCGGGACCTGTACACGGGGCCTGCTGCCCAGAAGATGATGGCCCAGGTGGCGATGATCTTCGCGATCGCTCCGGCGGTTGCGCCGATCGTGGGCGGCTGGATCATCGGCGTGGCGAGCTGGCGAGCCATCTTCGGCGGGCTGGTGGGGGTCGGCGTGGTCCTGTCGCTCATCGTCGTCTTCGGTCTCCCGGAGACACACCCGACCGAGAAGCGTCGGCAGCTCGATCTCGCCGACGTGCTGCACGGGCTGCGCATGGTGCTCTCCGACGGCCCGTACCTACGGCTCGCCTTCGCGGGCATGTTCGGCTTCTCGGCCCAGTTCATCTACATCGTCGGCGCGCCGATCATCATGCTGCAGCTGCTCGGGAAGGGTGAGCAGGACTTCTGGATGCTCTTCGTCCCGTTCGTGGTCGGCATGATCCTCGGCTCCTTCATGAACGCTCGACTCGCGCACCGGGTGCCGCCGCAGCGCCTGGTGAGCATCGCGATGGTCGCGCTGGTGACGTCTTCCCTTGCCGGAGTGGTGGTCGCCTTCGTGGCGGGCAACCATCTCCCGTGGGTGATGGTCTTCCCACCGGTCATCGCGTTCTCGATGGCGGTCTCGTTCCCGATCCTGCAGCTCGCGATGCTCGATCGGTTCCCGACGCGGAGAGGGGCGGCCGCGAGCGGTCAGTCGTTCACCCAGCTCCTGTTCAACTCCCTGCTCAGCGGCGTGATCGTGACGATCGTCGCGACGTCGATGGCGTCCATCGCCGTGACCTCGGCCGTTTTCGCGATCCTGGGCGCCTCGTTCTGGGTGTGGCACGTGCGGAGCCCCGCGGAGTCCCGGGCGGACCAGGCATGAACCTCGACGCGCTCGACACACCGGCGCTAGCCGTCGACGTAGCGACGATGGACCGCAACCTCTCGCGGGTGTCGGGCGATCTGGCCCGAGCGGGCGTGGCGGTTCGGCCGCACTGGAAGACGAGCAAGTGCCTCGAGGCGGCTCGGCGACAGCTCGCTCTCGGGGCCGTGGGGTTCACGTGCTCGACGCCCGGCGAGGTCCGGGCGCTCGGGGAAGCCGGCATCCGTGGGCTGCTCTGGGCTCACCTGCCGGTGGGGACGCCCAAGGTGGGGTTCGCCGTCGAGGCCGTCGACCGGTACGGGACGACGCTGATCGCCGACTCGGTCGAGGTGGCCAGGCCGTTGGCTGAGGCATTGGCTGCGGCGGGCTTGGTGGCTGACGTGTTCCTTGAGGTCGACACGGGGCTGGGCCGCACGGGAGTCGACCCTGACGCTGCGGTCGTTGTCGCCGCCCTGATCGCCGCCCTTCCGGGACTGCGGCTGCGTGGCGTGATGACCCACGAGGGGCACCTGTACGGGTACGGGCGGGACCATGAGGGACTTGATGCCGCGGCCGTGGCGTCGGCCGAGTGTCTGGTCGGGGTTGCCGAAGCGCTGCGCGGCGAGGGTCACGACATCGATGTGGTCTCCGTTGGGTCGACTCCCGGGCTCGCAGCCGGTCCGTACGTGTCGGGTGTCACCGAGGCGCGGCCCGGGACGTACGTGTTCAACGACGGCAATCAGATCCGACTGGGCACCTGCACGCTGGACGGCTGCGCGCTGACGGTCTTGGCTCGGGTGGTGTCTACCCAGCGGCCTGGGACCGTGATCATCGATGCGGGCTCGAAGGCGCTGAGCTCCGACGCGGTGACGGCCGAGACGGGGTACGGGATGGTGCTGGGCGTCGACGGTGGTCCCCTGCTGGGTGTCTCGTTCCCCCGCGCCAATGAGGAGCACGGCTTCCTTGTCGGCCCGGGAACTTCATCACTCGCGGTGGGCGACCTCGTCCGGATCCTGCCGCACCACGCGTGCGCCACGGTGAACATGTGGAGCGAGCTGGTCGCGATGCAGCCAGACGGTTCGTACGAGCGGTGGCCGATCGTCGCGCGTCACTGACGCTACGCTCGACCTCTTCACTCCGACTGGGAGGTCAGAAGTGCCGTACGTCGTCGACTTCGAGAACGTGTCCACCATCGGGTTGGAGTCCTCCCCTGTAGCGGAGGCTCTCGCCGGATTGCGAGCCAACGAGGCGCGGTACTACAAGAACAAGTACGGCCATGTCTTCACCGTCGAGGGCGCGGACGAGGAGACCGGGACGGTCGCCTATGTCAGCCGCGTCCTCAAGGAAGAGCGCGGCATCGTGATCTCGTCCCGCCCTCTCGAGGCGACGTCCTTCGAGGTTGGGGGACTCCGGATGGCGTACGTGTTCTATGAGTCGGGCCTGTCGATCAACGTCATGTACGGTCTCGCGGACGGCGGCAAGCGTGCGGTCGGGTTCAAGCTCTCCGAGGGCATGGAGATTCCCGAGGAGCTGGCGTCGCGCTTCAAGTTCGCGAGGCAGAAGTCGAAGCTCGCCGGGGTGATCCGCGGTTCGTTCTTCGTCATCAAGGGCGAGTACTGAGCAGGCGCGGTATCTCCGGGTTCTGTCGATCTCAGAGACCGACCTAGCCTCGCGCAGGGCTCTGGGACACCCGCTGAATCATGGCGTGAAGCTGGGGGCCGTCGATGAGGGTGAGGTTCCGGCCCTGTGCGAACTCAAGAGCTGGCTTGGTGAAGCGGCCTGAGGTCACGACGAAGCCACCGGTCGCGCCGTGGGCCGCCATCGCGCCGTACAGCTCCCTGACGATGGGAACGCCCACCGTCTGAGCGCGCCACTGCTTGCACTGCACGAAGTACTTCTCCGAGTCCTTCCTCAGCACGACATCCACTCCCCCGTCGGCGCTGCCGGCGGTCTCGGTGACGCTGTACCCCTGGACCCGGAAGGCCTCGCCGACGAGCATCTCGAACTCGCGCCACGTCAATCCGTTGAGGACGTCCGGTGCAGCGCTCGAGACAACGCCCGCCAGCAAGCGGCGACGCTTCCACCGACGCGACGCCGACATGACGGCGGCAATGAGGAAGAGGAAGGGCAAGAGGTACTGACCGCTGGTGGCCACCCCGTGACCGATCGCCTGAAGCATGAAGTTGCTGCTCAGTGCGGATGAAGGGAGCGGGCGGCTCACGTACAGGTGCAGTCCCGCATAGCTGGCCCCCGCGAGCATGACACCGCCCCACCAGGGCAACAGCGCCGTGAGCTGAACGATCCCGGCACCTCCGCTGTCGTTCTTACGGCTGCTCATCGCGGTGGTTCCTCCATGGGGGTTGGACTACTGAGCAGTCTCTACACCCCGGGGAATGTTGAGGGACGCCTTTCTGGCGACTCTCCAACGAACAGATCTACAGCGGGAGCCGCTTGAAGATGGCGCGGGGGATGTGGCGGAGGATGAGCATGACGAACTCGAACGCCGGCGGGGCCCAGACGATCTCCTTGCCAGACTTGGCGGCCTTGACCACCAGCTGCGCGACGAGCTCCTTGTCCACGGTGAGCGGCGCCTCCTTGAGGTGGGCGCTCATGCGGGTGCGGACCATGCCGGGGCGTACGACGAGAACCTTGACGCCGTACGGCTCGAGGGCCTGTCCGAGGTTGAGGTAGAAACCGTCGAGGCCGGCTTTGGTCGATCCGTACACGAAGTTGGAGCGCCGTACGCGCTGCCCGGCCGCTGACGACATCGCGATGATCTGGCCATGTGCCTGGGCCTTCATCTTCTGGCCGACCAGGACGCCGATGCTCACGGCGCCGGTGTAGTTCACGCCCACGTAGTCGACGATGCTCACCTGGTCCTGCCAGAGCTTCTCGGCATCGCCGAGCAGGCCCCACGCGACGATGGCCACGTCGACATCGCCCCCCGACCACGCCTCGTCGATGACCGCAGGGTGCGACGGGAAGTCGAGGGCGTCGAAGTCGATCCTCTCGACGCTCGTTGCGCCGGCGGCGAGAAGCTCTGCCACCGCCTGGTCGCGTTCCTGCCTGCCCGGGAGCCCGGCGAGGATGATCCGCGCGGGACCGGCGGACAGGTACTCGTAGACGATCGCGAGACCGATCTCGCTTGTCCCACCGAGCAGCAGGATGGTCTGGGGGTTACCCGTGGCGTTGATCACAGCAACTCCAGTCGTCGTGCCAGGTCCGAAGCGAACACGCCGTCGGGGTCGACCCGGCGGCGGACCGCGATCCACTCATCGAGACGCGGGTACATCGTGTGGAAGGTCTCCGCGGTTGTCCGCGAGTCCTTCGCCACGTACAGCCGCCCTCCGAACTCGAGCACCTGCTTGTCGATGCGCGTGAGGAACGGCGCCAGCCCGTCCCGGATCGGGAAGTCGACGCACACGTTCCAGCCGGCCATCGGGTACGACAGAGGCGCGCGGTTGCCCTCGCCGAACAGCTTGAACACGTTGAGGAACGAGTAGTGACCCGAGCGCTGGATGTCGCGGACGATCGAGACGAACGCGTCGCGGGCCTGCGTCGGGACGACGAACTGGTACTGGAGGAAGCCGTCCGACCCGTACGCCCTGTTCCACTCGCCGATGAGGTCGAGCGGGTGGTAGAAGCCGGTGAGGCTCTGCACCTTGTTCGTGTAGTTGCCGCTCTTCGCGTACCAGAGGCTGCCGAGGGCCGAGAACGTCAGCTTGTTCGCCAGGCCGTTCGGGAACACGTCGGGCAGCGTCACGAGGGGTTCCGAGTCGAACCGCAGCGGGTCCTGAGCGAGCTTCGGGGGCAGCTGGTCCAGCCTCGCGATGGCGCCCCGCGAGATCGCCGCACGGCCCAGCGTCGGCGGTGCGGAGATCGCGTCGAACCAGGCCGAGCTGTACGGGTAGCGCGCCTCGGAACCATCGGTGTGCGCCGCGATGGTCTCCTCGAGGGAGTGCGTGATGAGGCCGTCGGCGACGAAGTATGCGGTCTCCACCCGGTCGAGTCCCAGCGTGGCCCGCAGGATGATGCCGGTCAGTCCCGCTCCGCCGATGGTCGCCCAGAAGATCGACGCGTCCGGGTCGTCGGTGGTCCCCTCGGGCGCGAGGTTCAGCACCCGGCCGTCGGCGATCAGCAGCTGCATCGCCTCCACGTGGTTGCCGAAGCTGCCAGAACTGTGGTGGTTCTTGCCGTGGACGTCGCACGCGATCGCTCCACCGACCGTCACCTGGCGCGTACCGGGGAGGACCGGGATCCACAGACCATGAGGGAGTACGACACGGAGCAGGGCGTCCAGGGAGACGCCGGCATCGACGTCGACCGTCGCGGTGGCGGCGTTGACCCCGTAGACACGGTCCAGGCTCGTCATGTCGATGACGAGGCCGCCCGCGTTCTGAGCGATGTCGCCGTAGCTGCGGCCGAGGCCCCGTGCAACGACACCCCTGGCCAGCGGTCCGGACGTCGCCGCGGCCGCCGTGGCGACCGCGTCGATGACGACCTCCGGGGCGGCCGGTCGGAGGACATGGGCGAGTGTGGGGGCGGTCCGACCCCAACCGGAAAGGCTCTCAACAGTCGTGGCGCTCATCACACTCCACTCTACGGGTGCCAGGTCACCCCTGTGCGGTCGGCTGGCGAACGCGACCGCCGACCGGCCGCAAGGACCGCGGGTTCGTCCCCGTCCACCGCTTGAAGGCCCGTGAGAACGCAGCGGGTTCGGAGAAGCCGACCAGGTAGGCCGTCTCGTTCACCGACGTCCTCTTCCCGCTGAGGTAGTGCACGGCGAGCTTGTGGCGAAGCTCGTCGAGCACCGTTTCGAAGGTGACGCCCTCGGCCTTCAGCTGGCGGTAGAGCGTCTGGCGGCTGACCGCCAGTCGTGCGGCGATCACGTCGATCGACGCGTCGCCGGTGTGCAGGATCGGCATGAGCAGGCTCTCGACCCGACCGCGGGCCGACTTCGATCCCTCCAAGCTCTGCAGCAGCTGCTCCGCGTGATCGCTGAGGATGCCGAAGGCGAAGCGGGGTTGCACGGCGATGCGTTGGGTGAGGCGACCCTCGTCGACCCGCATGGCGTTCCACTCGGAATCGAAGGTGGTGGGCGCCTCGAAGAACCGTTCGTACTCGTCGGCATAAGGCGGTGCCGTGTGGGTGACATTCACCTCCCGCACGAGCGGGGTGTCCCAGAAGGGCCGGGTCAGGCGCATGAATCTGCCGAACGTGATCTCCGTGAGCTCCGGAAAGTCGTTCGGGTCGGGTCGGGTGTCGACCAGCCACAACTGGGCGGCGCGGCGCTGCCATTGGAAGCGGTCGGCCGTCCCGACATCTACATCGATGACGAGCTGGCCGTAGCGGTTCGCCTGGATGATGGCGTCCCGTACCGTCTCGCAGGCGTGAAAGATCAGCCCGAGGATCGAGAACTCCTGCATGTGCACGGTTCTGCCGAACTCCAGGGCGAATGCCGGATCACCGGTGAGCTGCTGGCTCGCGTGCATCAGCTCGAAGTACTCGGACATGAGGATGCGGTTGTCCTGGTCCTGCAGACGTTCGGGAGCGATCCCGCTGCGTCGGAAAAGCTCGTCCCGGCGTGCGCCCTTGGAGGCCGCGAGCTCGATCAGGCTGCTCGCATTGCCCGCGGAGACGGTCGCTTCAGCCACAAGGTCCGTTCAGGGTGTCACGTGCGATCAGGAACTTGGTTCCTAGGGTCATGGGCACCTCCTGACTTGCGGGCGACTCTAGTTGTTACCAAACCGGATCGAAATACCCGAAGGGAAAGTCACCATGTCGAACCTCACCGCATCCCTACCCGAAGCGGCCGTAACGCTCCGAGCTGCTGCCCCGCTCACCCTGCCGCCCTTCCGCCTCAACCTGATGCGGGGCGGTTTCCTCCTCATGGCCGTCGGCCTCGCTGTCGTGAAGTGGCCGCTGCTGCTTCACGCCGCATCCCTGCCGGCGATCGAAGGGGCGATGCTCTGCATCTTGACCGCGGTCTCGCTGCTGGCGTTCCTCGGACTCCGGTACCCGATCGCGATGCTGCCGATCCTCATGTTCGAGGTGCTCTGGAAGGTTCTGTGGTTCGCGATCGTCGCGCTGCCGCACCTGATCGCGAACGACCTCGATGCCCCCACCGAGAGCCTCCTGTTCAGGAATCTCTTCGTGATCCCGATCATCGCCGTGACCCCGTGGGACTTCGTGTGGAAGCGCTACGTCAGGACCCGCGGGGAGCGCTGGACACGCATCCGCTGACACCCACCGCTGACACCACACCGGCGAGCCGACCCCTAGGCTCTCGGTCGTGTCATCGAGTCCCCGGTCCTGGCGAGGCAGCCTGTTGCTGCTCATCGCGGCGATGATCTGGGGTTCCGCGTTCGTTGCCCAGCGGTTCGGGGCCGAGCACATGGCCTTCGCGTCGTTCACCGGCGTACGTCACGCGCTCGGAGCGCTGGTGCTTCTCATCGTCGTTGCGGTCTTCGACCGAAGCGCCCGCCGGACCCGTACGGAGCGTGCGGCCCGCTGGCGCCAGGTGCTGCTGCCGGGCCTTGGCGTGGGAGTCGCGCTGAGCGGCGGCTCGCTGCTGCAGCAGGCCGGCCTGGAGACGACGACGGCTGGGAACGCCGGCTTCATCACCGGCCTGTACATGGTGTTCATCCCCGTAGCCGGCTGGCTGTTCTTCCGGCAGCGGGCGGGCCGCTGGACGTGGCTCGGTGTGGTGCTGGGACTGTGCGGGCTGTACCTGCTGAGCGTGCGGGACGGTTTCAACGTGAACGTCGGCGACCTGCTCGTCCTCGGCTGCGCGGTCTTCTGGACGGGCCACATCCTCGCGTTGGAGCGGCTCGGGGCGCTCGACCCGTTCCGCTTGTGCGTCGTGCAGTTCGCCACGTGCGCGGTGATCAGTCTCGTCTTCGCCGTCGCCTTCGAGCCGACTCCGCTGAGCGGGATCACCCAGACGCTCGGCCCCCTCGCGTACGCCGCGTTCCTCTCGACGGGCATCGGGTTCACGCTTCAGGTCGTCGGCCAGCGCGACGCGCCTGCAAGCCACGCGGCGCTGATCATGGCGCTCGAGGCGGTGTTCGCCGCCATCGGTGGCGCCCTGGTGCTGCACGAGCTCATGGATCTGCGCTCGCTGTTCGGCGCCGGGCTCATGCTCGCCGCGGTCATCGTGGCGCAGCTCGGGGTCGTGTGGACATCCCGTCGACCGGTCGAGCCGCTGCCCCACGTGCCTGAGCCTTGACGAGAGGCTAGCGTCGGCGCCATGGAAGTCCTGATGCTCGGTACGGGGTCCTCGGACGGGTGGCCGAACCCCTGGTGCGCGAAGCCCTGCTGCACGGCGCTGGTCGAGGCCGGCATCGTCCGTACTCAGACGTCGGCACTCATCGATCGCGTTCTTCTCGTCGATCCCGGCGCCGAGGCGCCGCGTCAGGCGATGCGGCAGAACATCTCGCTCGCGGGCGTGCGCTACGTACTCGTCAGCCACGTCCATCCCGACCACCTCGACCCTGCGTTCCTCATGTACCGGTCGTGGGTCACGACGGAGCCGCTCACGGTCGTCGGGCCGAAGCCCGTCATCGACGCCTGCAAGCAGTGGGTCCAGGGCCCCGGCGTGGAGTTCGTCACGATCACCGCGGGACGTGACGTCGTGCTCGGCCCCTACCGCGTACGCGCGTTGCCCGCGGCCCACGAAGCGCACGGGGAAGCGTGCCTGTACGCGATCGCCGGTCCGGACGCGACCGTCCTGTGGGGAACCGATACGGGCCCTTGGGCGCCGGGGGTTCGGCAGATGCTTGCCGGTACCACGCTCGACCTCGTACTCCTCGAGGAGACGTTCGGCGACACGGCCGACACCACGGGCGGGCACCACAACCTCGCCACGTTCGCGACAGCGGTCAGCCAGCTCCGCGAGTGGGGATGCGCGGGACCGTCCACCGACATCGTGGCGATCCACCTGAGCCATCACAACCCGCCTCCGGAGCACCTGTACCTGCGGTTACGCGACATCGGGGCACGGGCCGTACCTGACGGCACCCCGATCGTGGCCGGAGGCGTCCGGACTTCCCTCATCCTGTAACGCAAGTCCCTGTGTTTTCACACATTCTCAACGGCCGCCGGGACTAGGGTCGGCCTCGACGCCACCTACCTGTCCCGGCGTCGTGAGGAGACACACATGGCCACCGACTGGGCGGCAGACGTCAAGAAGTACGACCCGAAGGCCGACGACGCGGCCATCGCTGGGATCGTGCGCCACTGCGGCATTGCCCTGCACAAGGTCGACTCGTCGCTGGTCTCGTACAGCGATCCTGCGGAGCTCAAGCGCGTCCGCGAAGGCTTCCTCAAGAAGAAGCTCGCCCTCACCGACTCCGACGCCGACATCGACGCAGCTCTCGCCAGCGTGGGCGAGATTCTCACGGGCGTCAACCGCAAGAACCGCGTGACGGTCTACTACCTGCTCGCGAAGCACTACAACAAGCTCAGCCTGTTCAAGAAGGCCTGATCCACACGCTCTGAAACGGTCGGCCGGGGTTTCCCGGTCGGCCGTTCAGCTTTGCTGCGTCAGTCGTCCTGGATGCCGTAGAAGAGCCTGTTGACGACGTTGCGTGCATGCCTCGCCGTACGTCCCCAGTCGTCGAGCAGGTGCGACGCTCCCCCTCGGCCGTAGCCGAGCGCCTGCGCGACCTGCGCCATCTCCCGGGCATCGGTGGGAATCGTGTCGGACGCCTTGCCCCGTACGAGCATGGCGGTGTTGCGGATGCGGCCGGCGAACTCCCACGCCGCCTCGAGCG
>JADGPB010000243.1 GCA_017882655.1 Propionibacteriales bacterium | reverse complement strand
TCAAGGCGTCGTTCGAGAAGCACGGCCTCGTCTCGCCGACCGCGCACGCGATCCTCGTCGAGCAGGGCAGCGCCACCCCCGACGGTCTGCTCACCACGTCCCCGGCCGACGAGGTGTTCGCCGCGGCGAAGAAGCTCGGCGTGGCCGTCGTCATCGACCCGTACGTCCCGCCGGCACGCTGGGCGACCCGCGAAGACGTCGCACACAGCGCCCGGATCCTCAACGAGATGGCCGTCAAGGCTGCCGAGTACGGACTCCGCGTGGGCTACCACAACCACGACCACGAGTTCACGTCCATGATCGATGGACAGACGGCGTACGACGTCTTCGTCGAGCTCCTCGACCCGTCCGTCCTGCTCGAGCTCGACCTGTACTGGGCGACCGCTGGTGGCCAGGACGTGGCAGCGCTGCTCGGTCGCCTCGGCGATCGCGTCGTGGCCGTACACATCAAGGACGGACCGATGCGTCCCGGCATCACGGCAGCCCAGCTGCCCGACGACCAGGTTCCGGCCGGCCGCGGCGACGTCCCGCTCGCGGCGGCTCTCGCGGCGGGCACCGCCATCGAGTACGCAGTGGTCGAGTTCGACAAGTACGCCGGAGACATCTTCGAGGGCATCGCTGACAGCTACGCCTACCTCACCTCCACCCTCAAGGGCTGAGAGCCGCTGGGCCGACCATTCCCGAGGCCGGGATCGTGATCACCTCACGGTCCCGGCCTCGGCGTATCGGTAGCGAGGCGGTCCCCCTTTGGGACCCGGCGTGTGGCTACGCTTTGCGCAGTCGTCACGGAGGTATCCATGGGTCAGAATCCCGTCAATCCGAGCCCCGGTATGCCCCAGTACCCTCAGTCCGGAAACAGCGGCCCCTCCGCACCCAACTTCGGTCAGCCTGCTGCTCCTGGCTACGGATACCAGGGCCCTCAGCCCGGGGCGGCGCCGTACGGCCCCCCGCCGGGCGCGGTCGGTCCGGGACCGTACCCTTACCCCCCTGCACCGCCGCTGGCGTACGCGGGGCCTGCCATTCCGAACACGCGTCGGGCGCCGAAGAAGAAGGGCAAGGGGCCGCTCATCGGCCTGATCGCCGGCGGCGTCGCCCTCGTGCTCGTGATAGCCGCGGTCGTGGCCGTCTTCCTCATCCAGAAGGCGACCCCCGCGAGCACGGAACCGGACAAGGTCACCAAGTCGACGGCCGCTCTGCAGGGCTACCTCCAGGCGCTGGCGGCCGGCAACGCCGACAAGGCGAAGCAGTACGCGACGAACCCGCCCGCCGACTCGCCTCTGCTCACCAACGACTTCCTCGCTGCGAGCATCGCGAAGAACCCGATCACGGAGATCCAGGTCGACCCGCAGAACGACTCCGGCACCTCCGCGAACCTCACGGCGAGCTACAAGGTCGGTGGGACGCTTGTGCAGGGCAACTACCAGCTGACTAAGGTCGCGAAGCTGTGGAGGCTCAACACGGTCGTCGCCACGGTGGACCGTCCCACGTACTGGGGGACCGTGGGCGTCACCATCAACGGCACCACAGCGCCCACCTCGCAGCTCTCGTTCTTCCCCGGCGTCTTTCAGCTCGGGACCGGCACGTCGTTGCTGGCGTTCGACCAGCCAACCTTCACGGTGGACAGCCCGGGAGACCATGTCGCCGGGTTGTCGTCGACTGGGCCGGCGCTGACCGACCCGGGCAAGAAGGCGATGGTTGCCAAGTCGCAGGAGTGGCTGACCCAGTGCCTGGCCATCCAGGACACCAACCCCAAGGACTGCGGCATGAACACGCCGCTCCCGGATGGAGCCACGCTGGCCCCCGGGTCGCTCAAGCGCGTGGTCGACACCACCGCGCCCTTCGCTGACGCCACGCCACGAGTGTCGTACGACGATCCTTCGAAGATCACCCTGTCGAGCTACGTCACGGTCAAGATCACCGCCGCAGACACCGCGGGAAACACGTACTCGGGCAGCACGTCGGTGACGTCGGCGGTCGGGACGATCAAGGGCGAGACCATCACTGTCGTCTTCACCGACTGATGGACGGCGTACTCGTCGTCACGGGGGCGAGCAGGGGGATCGGTGCGGCGACGGCGCTGCTCGGCGCCCAGCGCGGCTACCGGGTGTGCGTGAACTACGTGCGAGACGCTCGAGCGGCTGAGGCTGTGGCCGACGCGATACGGCGAGCCGGCGGCGAAGCCATCGTCGTACAGGCGGACGTCGGCCATGAAGCCGAGGTGGCGCGGCTGTTCGCGACCGTGGATCGGACGCTCGGTACTGTCACGGCGCTGGTCAACAACGCCGGCATCCTCGAGACCCAGTGCCGCATCGAGGACGTGGATGAGGAACGGCTGCTGCGCATCCTGCGCGTCAACGTCGTCGGTACGTTCCTGCCGTCCCGCGAGGCCGTACGGCGGATGTCGACCCGGCGGGGCGGGACGGGCGGCGTGATCGTCAACGTCTCGAGCGCCGCCTCACGGCTCGGGTCGCCGGGCGAGTACGTGGACTATGCCGCGTCCAAGGGCGCGATCGACACGTTCACGCGCGGCCTGGCGCTCGAGGTCGCGGACGAGGGGATCCGCGTCAACGCCGTACGTCCCGGCATCATCGAGACCGAGATCCACGCCAGCGGTGGGGAGCCGGGCCGACCCGCACGTGTGGCTCCCTCGCTGCCCATGAAGCGACCCGGTCGACCCGAGGAGGTCGCCGAGGCGATCCTCTGGTTGCTGTCGGACGCCTCCTCGTACACCACCGGCACGATCGTCGACGTCGCCGGCGGCCGCTGAGCGCTAGCGCTGGCGCTTCTGGATCGCTGCCCACTCGTCCCGCAGACCGACAGTGCGGTGGAAGAGCAACCGCGTCGCCGCGTCCTGGGCGAAGTAGCCGAGCCGTTCGAACTGGACTACCTCGCCGGGCGCCGTGTCGGCCAGAGCGGCCTCGACCTTGCACCCGTTGAGCAGCTCCAGGGAGTTGGGGTTGAGGTCGTCGAGAGGCTCGCCCGTGCTCTCACCTGGGTACGCGGCCGCGAACAGCCGCTCGTACAGAGCCACGCTCGCGTCTTTCGCGTGGGCCGCCGAGACCCAGTGCATGGTCGACTTCACCTTGCGGCCGTCGGGCGCGTTACCGCCCTTGGAGGCCGGGTCGTACGTGGCCTCGATCGCCACGATCGCGCCGGCTTCGTCCTTGACGACGCCGGTCGCCGTCACCAGATAGGCACCGCGCAGCCGCACCTCGCGACCAGGGGTCAGCCGGAAGAACTTCGGCGGCGGCACCTCGGCGAAGTCGTCGGCCTCGATCCAGAGCTCGCCCGAGAACGCGACCGACCGCGTGCCGTCCGCCTCGTTCTCCGGGTTGTTGACGATGTCGAAATGCTCGACGACCGGTGCGCCGTGCTCGTCGGTGGGCCAGTTGGTGATGACGAGCCGCAGCGGGTTGAGCACCGCCATGCGCCGCTGCGTCGTACGGTTCAGCTCGCGCCGTACGTACGCCTCCAGCGCTTCGATCGACTGCCTGCTGTTGGTCTTCGTGGTACCGATGTCGCGGCAGAAGTCCCGGATCGCGGCGGAGGGGTAGCCACGGCGCCGCAGGCCCTGCAGCGTCGGCATCCGCGGGTCGTCCCACCCGGACACGACGCCATCGGTCACGAGCGTGAGCAGACGTCGCTTGGACGTCACGGTGTGCGTGAACTCGAGCCGGGCGAACTCGATCTGCTTCGGCTGGTCGCCGGGCAGGGGGCAGTGCTCGAGGTACCAGTCGTACAGCGCGCGGTGCGAGTCGAACTCCAGCGTGCAGATGGAGTGCGTGACCCCCTCGATCGCGTCGGACTGTCCGTGCGCCCAGTCGTACGTGGGGTAGATGCACCACTCGTCACCGGTGTTGTGGTGGTGGCTGAAGCGGATCCGGTACATCACCGGGTCGCGCATCTGCATGTTCTCGTGCTGCATGTCGACCTTGGCGCGGAGCACCTTCGCGCCCTCGTCGAACTCGCCGGCCCGCATGCCGCGGAAGAGGTCGAGGTTCTCGTCGATGCTGCGGTTGCGGTACGGGGACTCGACGCCTGGGTTGCCGTACCCACCGCGCTGCGCGGAGATGGTCTCGCCGTCCTGGTCGTCGACGTACGCGAAGCCGGTCGTGATCAGGTGCTCGGCCCACTCGTACAGGGTCGGGAAGTAGTCGGACGCATGCAGCACGCTCGCCGGCTCGTAGCCGAGCCACTCGATGTCGGACACGATCGCGTCGACGTACTCGACCTGCTCGGTGTCGGGGTTGGTGTCGTCGAGGCGCAGGTTGCACAGCCCGCCGAAGTCCGCTGCGATGCCGAAGTCGACGGTGATCGCCTTCGCGTGGCCGATGTGGAGGTAGCCGTTCGGCTCCGGTGGGAAGCGCGTCTGCACCCGCCCGCCGTACGTCTGCTGGTCGTTGTCGCGCGTCACGGTGTCACGGATGAAGTCCCCTCCGGCAACAGCTTCGGTCATGGGGGAAAACTAGCGCAGTCGACCAGCCGCTCCCGTTCTCGTCCCGCTCCCCGAAGAATCTCCCGATTGACGTCGTTGGCTCGGCACGGCTCAGGTAGAGGAGGGTCTTTACTCTAATGCGTATATGGAGTACACATACATCTATGCCGAACAAGACGATCTATGTCTCCGACGCCGATCTGCCCATGCTGGAGCAGGCCACCCGGATCGCAGGCGGTCTCTCCCCTGCAGTCGCCGCCGCACTGAGGCTCTACGTCCAACGCGAAGGGAAGACCACCATGCCCGACACCGACATCGTCGAAGTCCGCATCACCGACGGACCCATCACAAGGACCCAGCGCTTCCGGGGCCGCCAGCTCGTCACAGTAAGCCAGCGCCACGACCTCCGCAG
>JADGPB010000242.1 GCA_017882655.1 Propionibacteriales bacterium | reverse complement strand
GTCACCGGTCAGCATCCCCACCCGGTCGGCGCCGAACGCGTCCACCATCGCGAAGAACTTCTCGCTGACAAGGGCTTTGATAGGGGCCGTGTAGTACGTACGGCCACCTGCCGCGACCGTCGCAAGGTGCAGCGCGGTGGCCACGAGCGACTTCCCTGAACCGGTCGGCGTCGCCAGCACCACGTTGGCGCCGCTCAACAGCTCGAGGGTGGCTTCATCCTGATGCGGGTACGGCACGAGCCCCTGATCCGCAACCCAGGCCGAGAACGCCGCGTACACCTCGTCGGTGCCGTCCAGGCCCGCGTCGAGCAGGTCGCCGAGCGAGCTCATGAAGCCGGCGGTCTCCACGGGCCGACGCGCTGTGCCTCGCTCGTGTAGTTGCGTGCGCGATCGCGCAGGAAGCCGAGGTCGCCGAGTCCGACCACGTCGGACAGCAGCGACGAGTCGGTCACCACGGCGTACGCGCCCGCGTTGAGCCACTGCGTGACCCCGTACGGGCTGGAGCCGCCCACGATCAAGGGACAGCCTCCGGCTGCGGCGACCGCGTACGGCGCATAGTTCGTGCCCAGCACCTCTGCCGGGTGGACGAGGATCCCGGCCGCGCCGAACGTGGCGGCGGTGGCGATCTCGGCGGGGGTCAGGGCTCCGGCGAAGAGCGGCAGTGATCGGCGAGCCGCCGCCTGGGCGAGCACCTTCGTACCGATCGGCGCCATCACGTAGGTCGCACCCGCCGACTGGGCCTTTGTCAGGTCGTCGGCGGTACGAACGCCGTGCACGCCGATCTCGACACGGCCGCCGAGAACCGTGGTCAGCCGCTCGATCATGTCGAGGTCCGCCATGTCGACGGTGAGGGCGCCGAAGCCCTCCTCCGCGAGGATCGATGCGGTCGCGACCGCCCGCGGCGTCATACCAGCGGGTAAGGAGGCGATGAGGCGGGTCGCCGCGAGCACCCCGAGCGGGCCGCCGTCAGTCATGGGTTACATCTTGCCGTACGTGGCGCTGCTCCTCGTCACGCGGAGCGTCGGCGGCGACCGAAGTCGCTACCGAAGCCACGGCGCTCACCGGGTAGGAGGTCGTGGCGACGCCAGGCGAGCACCCACAGGACGCCCAGCGCGGTGAACGCGCCCACACCTACGATTCCGAGGACTACGCCGACCGCCGTAGCCGGAGTCGTCGCGTTCTGGAGGGTCATCGCCGCGGAGGACGAGACAGGAGTGGGCGCAGAGTTGGCCGGCGTGACCGAGGCTCCAGTGGGTGCCGGGGGGATGGACGGAGCGGCGACCGAGGGGGTGGCGGCGGCCGTGACCGACGCCTGGAAGGTGGCGCGGGCGGCGCCGAAGCGGTTGTCACCGGCGTACGAGACGGTCACGGTCAGCTTCGACGGCTGCCCTGTCGCTGGCAGGGCGACGTTGGCCGTGAACGCACCGCTCGCATCCGTGACGCCGAGGGCCGTGGTGCTTCCGAAGTCGCAGGTGATGTCCACGCGCGCCGAGTCGATCGGGACGCCCGCGGAAGCGAGGGTGCCGGACACGACGAGCACCGAGCCGGCCGCTACCGGGTTGGGGGAGAGCTGAGCGGTGATGACCGTGGTGGGTGCCGGGGGCGCGCTCGTGGGCGGGCCGCCCGCGAAGCGTTGCATCGCGGAAGCCTGTCGGTTGGTCTTGTCGCCACCGAAGGTCGCCGTGACCACGTGCGTGCCCATGCCGGGTAGGTTCGTCGAGGTCGAGTAGCTCCCGTCGCCGCCCGTGGACACCTGGCCGAGAGTCTGCGTGTCGAGGGTGATGATGATGGCGGCCCCGGAGATCGGCTGACCGCCAGCAGTCAGGCTGCCGGAGATGTTGAGCGTGCTGCCGCTTCCGGAGGCGGAGACCGTCAGCACCGACGGCTGATTCGGAGCCTGCGGGACAGTGGCGTCCGCCCGTCCTGGGAGGAGCCAGCAGCCCATGACGAGCGCCAAGGCCGTGGCTGCGAGGGCGAACCCCCACAGTTTCCTGAGACTCCTCATGGAGTGTTTCCCCCTTCCGGGCATGGCTGAAGCATCGCCGACGTAGTTCACATGGAACCGATAAGGGATTGTACGGTCAAGACAAAGCGGGAGTGCTATCGACCCGCACTTGACGTCGTGCGGCTTCCTGAGGTTAGACTGAGAAAGTCTCAGCCTTTGGGGGGCTGACGTTTCCTGGGAGTTTCACCATGACCGTTCACGCACGACGCAGCGCGGGTGTCAGCACCGCGTCCGCCGACGTCGGCTCAGGCGCGAAGCGGTCCCTCCCCCAGGTCCCGAGCGGGTTGCGCAAGCGGCCTTTCGCCATCAGTACGGCTGCCGTGGCGACGGCACTGTGCGCAGGGCTCGTACTCACCGCATCCGCCCCCGCCAGCCAGAGCGCCGTCGCTGCACCGCTGTCGGCGACGGCCACCCGGAGCCGGGACGTCGACACGCTGAGCCGAGGAAGCATCGACCGTGAGGCGCTCATCCCGGTGAGCACGTCGGCGTCCCCCGACGGAGACCAGACCACGGCAGCAGCAGCGCCGACCGTGCTGTACGTCGTCAGCGCCGCCTACCTGCGCGCCAAGCCGTCGGCGTCCGCCTCCGTGCTCACCACGCTCTCCGCCGGCGCACAGGTGACGGCGGTCGGAGGTGCGGCCGGCGGGTGGCAGCAGGTCACTGCGGGAACGCAGGCCGGGTACGTGAACAGCGCGCTCCTGACCACCTCGGCCCCGACCAAGAAGGCAGTCACATCGAAAGCGGCCGCGGCGTCGGCGTACCCGGCATGTGCGTCCGGCTCGGCGGTCGAGGTCGGCCTGGTCGCGAACACGATCCTCGTGCACCGAGCGGTGTGCGCCACGTTCCCGGAGATCACCGCCTACGGCGGGGTAAGGGGCGATGGCAGTGAGCACGCGAGCGGCAAGGCACTCGACATCATGACGTCGGGCGCCCGCGGCGCCGAGATCGCCGCCTGGCTCCAGGCGAACTGCGGCAAGCTGGGGATCGTCGAGATCATCTATCAGCAGAAGATCTGGACCACCCAGCGTGCGTCGGAGGGCTGGCGGGCCATGCCGGACCGCGGCAGCGCGACGGCCAACCACTTCGACCACATCCACGTGCTCGTCAGCTGACGACCACACCCCCCACAAGCTTCGCGGTTCCTCGTCCCCAAGCGAGGGGCCGCGTTGCACGTCCGGCCCCTACCGCGACGTCACAGGCAAAACTACGACCGCACAGGGGTAGGGAATGCCTGTGCGGTGGACGTTTTGCCTGTGACGTCGCGAGTCAGGCTGTGGGCGGCGGCGGGGGAGGCGTCGACGCTGCGGGGGTCTCGCCGCGAGCCCGTTCGTACGCCTTCGCGTAGCCGACGCCGAGGACCAGGAGGAGCACGCCGACGCCCAGGAACGCGAGGCCCCGCTCGATCCCGCTCAGCACGGCCAGGTCGATGACGAACAGCTTGGCGGTGGCGGCGCCCGCGAGCGACAGGCCCAGCGTCACCCAGCCCGCCCCGGCACCGCGGCGCAGCGGGGTCCACAGTGCCACCACGCTCGCCAGGGCCCAGAGGACGGTCACCGTCGCGGACGCGATGACGTAGCCGGCGTGGACGTCGCCCACGCTGCGCCCGATGAGGACGCCTACCGAGTCCACGGCCGCCGAGGCGCCCAGGAGGCCGAGGATCATGGCGACGTTACGGAACCACCGGGGCTGCCCGAGCTCGAGCACGCGGCAGGCGAGGTACGCCAGGAGAGCCCAGACCGCGAGGAAGGCGCTGGTGCCGACCGGCGAGTTGTACTCAACGCCCACGACGAGCGTCACGGCACCGGGGATCCACAGCACGGTCGAGATCGAGCCGAGGACGGCGGACGCGAGAGCGACGAGACGGGACCGTGAGTACAGCGCGACCGAGGCGTAGGCAGCGGCGACTGCGGCTAGGACGGTGCTGGTGTGGTCCCCACCGGCCATGCGCAACCCGGCCATGGTGATGAGGAGGGCGCCGACGGGGATGACGGCCGAGCGGGGCACACGGGAGAACAGCGGCAGGGCCGCCGCGACGAGGTAGGTGGCCGCGAGCACGACCAGGGAGACCGCTCCCCAGACCTGGCCGAGCTGCCACATCGCGTACAAGGCGGGAAGCGGTGCGAGCGTGACGAGCACGGCGATGACGATCTGCTCCCGCGTGCCGGCCTTGCGGCCGATCCAGGCGGAGACGAGGCCCGCGATGGCGAAGATGCAGGCGAGGACGGCGAGCAGGACGGTATCGATGCTCGTACCGGGCTTCGCTACTAGGGCGGCGATCGTGAGCAGAGCCATCGCGGGCACGGTGCGGGCGACGAGGAAGACGGGCCAGCTGGTCCGCAGCTGGGCGAGGATCATGACGACCGAGAGGACGACCGCGAAGGCGACGCCGACGCGCGGGTCGCCGCCGAGGTAGGCGCCGATGAGGCTCGCGCTGGCGACCCCCAGGGAGGCCAGCCACTGGCTCTTCCAGCGGACGGCGATGCCGACGACGGCCAGGCCGAGCGCCGCTGTGCCCGTCAAGGCGACCCAGCTGGGGAGGAAGGAGTACAGGCTGCCGGCCGCGTACAGGCTCAGGTAGCCCGCGGCCGCACCGGTGGCGAGCAGCGCGTGGGCGCCGGCGTTGTCCGCGTCGCGGCGGCGGACCAAGAAGGCCGCACCGGCGAGGACGCCACCGAGGGCGCCGCAGGCGATCGTGCGGGCGAGCGGGCCGAAGTAGCCGTTCTGAGCGGCCAGCACGAGGATGAACGCCACGCCGACAAGGGTGATCACCGCACCGACGCCGGCGACCAGGCGCGACACCAGCTGAGCCCGGGAGATGCCGAGGCGGGCGGCCAGCTCGGTACCGACG
>JADGPB010000241.1 GCA_017882655.1 Propionibacteriales bacterium | reverse complement strand
GCACCGATCCGGGACAGGCCGTTGATCACGCGGTAGACCGAGTTCTCGTTGCCGGGGATGAGCGACGAGGCGAGGAGCACGGTGTCGCCCGGGCCGAGCTCGATGTGGGGGTGCTCGCGGTTCGCCATCCGTGCCAGTGCTGACAGGGGCTCGCCCTGCGACCCGGTCGAGAGGATGACGATGCGGTCGTCGGGGAGGTTCTTCATCGCCGCCAGCTCGACGAGCGTGTCGCCGGGAACCTTCAGGAAGCCGAGATCACGGGCCACGCCCATGTTGCGTACCATCGACCGGCCCACGTAACAGACCTTGCGTCCGTGCTTCACGGCAAGGTCCATGATCTGCTGGACGCGGTGTATGTGGGACGCGAAGCACGCCACGACGATCCGGTTGGTAGCGGTCTGGAAGACGCGCTCGAGTGCGGGCTCGGTCTCGCGCTCGAACGGCGTGAAGCCGCTGTTCTCAGCATTCGTGGAATCCGTCATGAACAGGTCCACGCCTTCGGTGCCGAGCCGGCCGAAGCCACGAAGGTCGGTGATCCGGTTGTCGAGCGGCAGCTGGTCCATCTTGAAGTCGCCGGTGTGCAGGACCGTGCCCGCCGCCGTACGGATGAAGACAGCGAGCGCGTCCGGGATCGAATGGTTGACGGCCAGGAACTCCACGTCGAAGGGCCCCAACGCGATGCGGTCGCCCTCGGCCACCTCGGTGAACTCCACGTTGCGCAGGCGATGCTCGCGCAGCTTCTCGCGCAGGAAGCCGAGCGTCAGCGAGCTACCCACGATGGGAATGGACGAACGCTGACGCAGCAGGTACGGGACGGCGCCGATGTGGTCCTCGTGACCGTGGGTGAGAACCAGCGCCTCGACATCGTCGAGCCGATCGGCGATCGCATCGAGGCCGGGGAGGATCAGGTCGACGCCGGGATGGTCGTCCTCCGGGAACAGTACGCCGCAGTCGACGAGGAGCAGCCTGCCGTTGATCTCGAAGCACGTCATGTTCCGGCCCACGTCGCCCAGACCACCGAGCGGGATCACACGCAACGTGTCGTGGGCGAGGGTCGGCGGGGCTTGCAGTCCGGCATTAGGCACGACCCAACACTAGTGCCGCGTACCGACGGTGCGACACCAGCGAGATTCGCACCCCGAGACCCCCACGTCGACCGGGTAGGCTCCGCCCGATGAACGCGCACGAGCCCGGATTCGTACGACTCGCACTCCCCCGCGAGGCGCACGACATCGCCACGATCCAGTACGGGCTCATGGCGGACCCGGCGCATCCGCTGCACGGGTTGTACGAGCAGGCTGACGTCTCGTCACTCGCCGAGGTCTGGCACCGCTCGATCACCCGGCCGCCCCTCGCCTCGTACAGGGTCCTCGTCGCGACCGAGCACGAGAGGCTCGTCGGCATGGTGGCCGTCGGCCCGTCGGAGGACGAGGACGCCGGTACGGACGACGGTCAGGTCGTCGAGTTCATGGTCGCGCCTCCCGCGCGGTCGCACGGGCACGGCACACGTCTCGTCCAGGCGGCGGTCGACACGCTCCGCGCCGACGGCTTCACACATGCGACCTGGTGGCTGCCGAGCACGGCAGACGACCTCCGCGGTTGGCTGCAGGAGATGGGCTGGGGCCCGGACGGCGTCCACGCGAGCGCCGAGGGGCCCGCGGGAACACTCAAGCTCATCCGTCTGCACACCGACATCTCGGAGGCCTGACCACTCAGCCCAGCGCGGTGACGTCCACGTTGATGCCCTGCGCCGTGATCTTGAGCGCGTCGGGAGTGACCGTCAGCGACGTGGCCACGAACGGTTTCGGCAACCCCAGGTCGACCGGCGCGGTCACCTCGGCGAGCAGGTAGGACGTGATGGCGTCGGGCACGTCGACGCCGGCCACATGGAGTGTGGTGTTCGTCAGCACCAGCTGGCCCGACCTGATGGTCGGCGTGGCGGTGACGGTGCCAGCCACCTTGATCCCGTACAGGTTGTACGTGAGGGCGACGACGATCCCGGCACCGTCCGGCGTGACTGCGTAGCCGGCCAGGGTCGAGACCTGGCTCCAGGTCAGCGAGGCATTCGCTGTGGCCTTGCCTGCGACCAGCCTCGAGAAGTTGTCTTCTGCCACCACGTCGGTGAGGTTCACGCTGACCTTGGGCGTCAACGATTGGCTGCCGGCGCTGATCGGCATGGCCGGGAAGTCGACGTCCACGTCGTCGAAGTGCTGGCGCAGCACCGACAGGACGAACAGCTCGTCGTTGATGGTGACGCTGGATACCAGGCCGGACCGTTGAAGGATGGCCTGGGCCGCCTTGTTCTCGGCGTAGTGGCGCCCGGCGGTGTTGCCGACGAAGATGGCGACTGCCAAGAGCGCGCCAATGGTCGCGAGGGCGATGAGCGCCCTACGCGTACGTCTGTGGCCGTGGGCCAAGAGCTCAGCCCTCCAGCCCCAGCAGTGGCCCAATTCCGATCGTCAGGCCGGGGTGGGACGGAACCCACCGGATCGCGCTGACGACGCCGGGCATGAAGGACGCACGGTCCATCGAGTCGTGGCGGATCGTCAGCGTCTCGCCCGACGAGCCGAAGAGCACCTCCTGGTGGGCCAGCAGGCCCCCGAGCCGTACGCCGTGCACGTGGATCCCGTCGATGACCGCACCGCGCGCACCAGGAAGCTCCTGAACGGTGGCGTCAGGCACGTCCCCGAGCCCAGCCGCGCGGCGAGCCGCAGCGATCATGTGGGCCGTCGCGACGGCTGTGCCGGACGGGGCGTCGGCCTTCGTCGGGTGATGCAGCTCGATGATCTCGGTGCTCTCGTAGTGCGCGGCGGCGATCGAGGCGAAATGCATCATCAGCACGGCTCCGATCGAGAAGTTCGCGGCGGCCAGCACGCCCACCGTCGGCTCAGCGCCCAGCCAGGAACGGACCTGGTCGTACCGTTCGTCGGTGAAGCCGGTCGTGCCGACCACCATGTGCAACGCGTTGTCGATGCACCACTTGACGTTGTCCATGACCGCGTCGGGATGGGTGAAGTCGACGACGACCTGCGCGCGACGCGCATCGTTGCGGTTGTCCCCGATGTCAAGACCGGCGACCAGGTCGAGGTCCGGGGTCGTGGTGACCGCCCGGCACACCTCTCCACCCATCCGACCGTTCACTCCGAACACTGCGACGCGCATGCGACCTCCCGAATGTGTATTCCTGAACAGAGTAGAAGACCTGTCCCAGCCCGGGACACGGTCTCAGTGGCCGCGAGTGACGCCAGCGCGGTACGACGACGAGCCGCCCGGGTCTCCGGACGGCTCGTCATTGAGGGTCTCACTCGGCCACGAACAGCTGTTCGGGCCGCGAGGCTTTACTCACTCAGCTGCAGCGGTCTCCTCGACCACGGGGATGAGCGAGAGCTTGCCACGGTCGTCGATCTCGGAGATCTCGACCTGGAGCTTCTGGCCGACCGACAGGACGTCCTCGACGTTCTCCACGCGGGCTCCGCCGGCGAGCGGCCGGAGCTTCGAGATGTGGAGCAGGCCGTCCTTGCCCGGGAGCAAGGAGATGAACGCACCGAAGGCGGTCAGCTTGACGACCGTACCGAGGTAGCGCTCGCCCTTCTCCGGCATCGTCGGGTTGGCGATCGCGTTGACCAGCGTGCGCGCGGCCTCGGCGGCCTCGCCACTGACGGCCCCGATGTACACGGTGCCGTCCTCCTCGATCGACAGGTTGGCGCCCGTGTCGTCCTGGATCTGGTTGATGACCTTGCCCTTGGGCCCGATCAGCTCGCCGATCTTGTCGACCGGGATCTTCACCGTGAGGATCCGCGGCGCGTACAGGCTCATCTCGTCCGGGGTGTCGATGGCCTCGGCCATGACGTCCAAGATGGTGAACCGGGCCTCGCGGGCCTGCAGCAGCGCACCGGCGAGCACATCGGCAGGGATGCCGGTGAGCTTGGTGTCGAGCTGAAGCGCGGTGACGAAGTCACGCGTACCGGCGACCTTGAAGTCCATGTCGCCGAGAGCATCCTCGGTGCCGAGGATGTCGGTCAGCGCGATGTAGGAGATCTTGCCGTCGATCTCCTCGCTCATGAGACCCATCGCGATGCCCGCGACCGGCGCCTTGAGTGGCACACCGGCGTTGAGCAGGGCGAGCGTCGAGGCGCAGACCGAGCCCATGGACGTCGAGCCGTTGGAGCCGAGAGCCTCGGACACCTGACGGATCGAGTACGGGAACTCCTCGCGCTTCGGCAGCACCGGCACCAGAGCGCGCTCAGCGAGCGCACCATGGCCGATCTCACGCCGCTTGGGCGAGCCCACACGGCCGGTCTCACCGGTCGAGTACGGCGGGAAGTTGTAGTTGTGCATGTAGCGCTTGGTCTTCTCAGGCGCCAAGGTGTCGAGCTTCTGCTCCATGTCGAGCATGTTCAGCGTGGTGACGCCCAGGATCTGGGTCTCGCCGCGCATGAACAGTGCCGAGCCGTGGACGCGCGGGAGCACGCCGACCTCGGACGAGAGCGTACGGATGTCGTGAACTCCGCGACCGTCGATGCGGACCTTCTCGGTGAGCGTCCGGTGACGGACGACCTTCTTGGTCAGCGCACGGTACGCGCCGGTGATCTCCTTGTCGCGGTCCCCGAACTGGCCCCCGAGCTCGTCCTTGAGAGCTGCGAGCAGCTCCTCGGTCGCGACTTCGCGCTCCTGCTTGCCTGCGATCGACTGCACACCGCGGGTGCGATCGGTGCCGGCAGCGGCCACCGCCTCGTACACGTCGGGCTGGTAGTCGAGGAAGACCGGGAACTGCTTGGTCGCCTTCGGGAACTGCGCCACGAGCTCGGCCTGCGCGTCGCACAGCGCCTTGATGAACTTCTTGGACTCCTCGA
>JADGPB010000240.1 GCA_017882655.1 Propionibacteriales bacterium | reverse complement strand
ACCCCGACTCGCAGATCGACGCGATCCACGAGGTGGTCCGGCAGCTAGGCGGCCTCGACGTGTTCATCTCCAACGCCGGCGTGCTCCGCGCGGACGGCGTGATGACGCAGTCCGTCGCCGACTTCGACTTCGTGACCAACATCAACTACCGCGGCTACTTCCTCGGCGTACGCGCCGTGGCCCCGGTTCTCGCCGCTCAGCATGCGGCCCGCCCGGATACGATGTTCGACATCATCGAGATCAACTCGAAGTCCGGACTCGAGGGGTCGAAGCGCAACTTCGCGTACGCCGGTTCGAAGTTCGGCGGCATCGGGCTGACCCAGTCGTTCGCCCTCGAGCTCATCGAGTACGGCATCAAGGTCAACGCCGTCTGCCCCGGCAACTTCCTCGACGGGCCGTTGTGGTCCGACCCGGATCGGGGGCTGTTCGTGCAGTACCTGCAGGCCGGCAAGGTGGCGGGTGCCACGACGATAGATGACGTGCGCCGCTTCTACGAGGCCAAGGTCCCGATGGGCCGCGGCTGCCTTCCCAGCGATGTGGCCCGCGCGGTGACGTACGTCATCGAGCAGCAGTACGAGACCGGGCAGGCCCTTCCGGTCACCGGCGGCCAGAACATGCTCAACTGACAGGAGATCCGTTCATGACTGAGTTCCCGGCCATCCAGAACGCCATCGAGATCTACGGCGTCGACCAGGTGCGTCTCAACCACGCGAAGCCCGTACCTCCCGTCGGCCCGAAGCAGATCCTTCTCAAGATCGAGGCCAGCGGCATCTGCTTCAGCGACACGAAGCTCATGCACGCCTTCGACCACCACCCGCGAAAGAGCGAGGTGCTCGCGGGGCTGACCGCGGGCGAGCTGGCTCAGATCCCGACCTACCGGCCGGGCAGCCAGCCGATCGTCCCCGGTCATGAGCCCGTGGCACGGATCGTCGCCGTGGGCAACGAGGTGACCAAGCACAGGGTGGGCGAGCGCGTGCTCGTGCAGACCGACTACCGCCACCTCCCGACGGCATCGTCGAACGGGTCCTTCGGCTACAACTTCGACGGTGCGCTGGAGGAGTACGCACTCGTCGACGAGCGTGTAGTCCTCGACCCGGCGACGGGGGAGCGGTTCCTCATCCCCGTGAGCGATGCCCCGTCGGCATCCGCGATCGCGCTGATCGAGCCGTGGGCCTGCGTCCAGGCGTCGTACGCGTGGCCGGAGCGCCAGTCGGCCACGACCGGCGGCAGGGCTCTCGTCGTGGGCGAGGCCAAGGGCACCGAAGAGCTGTACGCGGCGTCGGGGTCGGTCGACCGCGTCGCCACTGTCGCCGAGGCGGGGGAGGGCTACGACGACATCGTGTACGCCGGGTCGGACCCGGACGAGGTCGAGGCATTGGGCTCCAAGCTCGCCGGCCGCGGCATCATGGCGATCGTCACCAACGGCGGCTCGTTCGGCCGTCGCGTGAAGATCGACGTCGGTCGTGTCCACTACGACCTCATTCGATACGTCGGTACGACCGGTGACGATGCCCGTGAGGCGTACGCCAAGATCCCCGCCACGTGCGAGCTGCGTTCGGGTGACAAGGTCGCCGTGATCGGTGCCGCGGGCCCGATGGGGCTCATGCACACCGTCCGTACGGCCGTGTCGGACCTCGAGGGCCTCACCCTCGACGCCGTCGACGTCGACGACGACCGGCTGGCCCGCCTGGCGAAGGTTCTCGGCCCGATCGCCGAGGCTCACGGGCTCCCGGTACGGGTCATCAACTCCAAGAACCAGCCTCTCGAGGCCGGCTACACGTACGTGGCTGTCATGGTGCCGGTCCCCGTGCTCCTCGCGCAGGCGATCGACCTGACCGGGCCGAACTCGATCGTCAACGCCTTCGCTGGTTTCGCGATCGGCACCCTCGCCGAGCTCGACCTCGACGGCATCGTCTCGCGCGGCGTGTACCTGGTCGGCACCTCCGGCTCCCGGATCGTCGACATGCACACTGTCCTGCACCTCGTCGAGCGGGGCGTCGTCGACACGAACATCTCTCTTGACGCCGTCAGCGGCATGGCCGGGGTTCCTGAGGCCATCGAGGCGGTGAACAACCGCACCTCGGGGGGGAAGATCATGGTCTACCCGACGCTGGCCGACCTGGGCTACGTCCGCGTGGCGGAGATGGCACGGACGCTCCCGCACGTCGCGGCGAAGCTCAACGACGGTCTGTGGACCAAGGAAGCCGAGGACGCGCTGCTCGGCCGTTGAGGTCTGGTCACGACTGGCTGGCATGATCGACCAGTGACGACGACGAACTCGCGCAGGAGACGACGAACCGTGGCCCGAGCGATCGCGGCCGGGTTCGGCCTGGGCGCGCTGCCCGTCATCGCCCTCGACGTCTTTCCGCAGGTCCAACCCACATCGGCGCTGGCGACCGTTGCAGCCTGCGGCATCCCGTACGTGCCGATACCCCTGGCTGCGATGTGCGCGGGGATGGCCGTGGCCAGTGAGTCACGGGGTCGGAGGCTGCTCTGGGCTGCGGCAGCCGGCGTGGTGCTTGTGGCCGCCCTTCGAGACCGGTTTGTGGCGCCGGCCAGCGTGGAGTCGACGCCGAGCGACCGGAGGCTCACGGTCATGTCGGCGAACGTTCTCTTCGGTCAGGCCGACCCTCGGCAGATCGCGGACCTCGCACAGGGCGTGGACGTGGTCGCGATCCAGGAGAACACCCCTCGCTTCGACGAGGCACTGCACGCCGCCCTCTCTGCGGACTTCCCGTACCAGCTCGGGACGAGCAGGGAGGATGCCAGTGGCACGATGCTTTGGTCCCGCACGCCGCTGGAGCACGGCGGCACCGGCGAGACACGGTTCACCTCGGTGGTTGCGACCACGACCGTGCGCGGCGTGGAGTGGACAGTCGCGAACGTGCACCCGGCTCCACCGCAGATGGGGAGCAGACAGTGGGCGGGCGACGCCCAGCGGGTCCTCGACCTCGTCCGAAGCTATCTCAGCGAGAAGCTCGTGGTCGTCGGCGACTTCAACGCCATCGAGGAGCACCTGACGATGCGGCGCTTCGCCGACGCCGGGCTCCGTAACGCGATGTGGGGACGGCGGTCGACGGGGGCGGCGGCGTGGCAGCCCTCCTGGCCCGCCAACCGTGCGTGGGTGCCTCCGCTGATCCGCATCGACCATGCTCTTCACTCCGGCTCGGTGCAGGCCTGGCGTCCGCGCTACACGACGGTTCGCGGCTCAGACCACAAGGCCCTCGTCGTCGTGTTCGGGGCGCTATGACAGGGCCGTCCCGCGAGGCGACAAGTCGCGACGGCAGGTCGGGGGGTCGAGTGCTGCGTACGATCGGCGTCCTCTTGGCTGTCGTGGGCGGTCTGATGACGCTGCCCCCCGCGGTACTTCTCATCGTGCCGTCGCTCCAGGCGATGAACAGGGCGTTCGCGTTCTTGACCTGCACGATCCCGTACATCTCCATCCCGCTTGTCATGCTGGGTCTAGGTCTGTTCCTGGCGCTTCCGCGTCGCAGACGCCTCATGGGGATCGGCCTCATCGTGGTGAGCCTGGTCGCGGCGAGCGCGCCGTGGTGGCGCTTCCCGACCGCGGGGACGCCTCGCCCCACGGCGGCCGACCTGCGGGTGTTCTCACTCAACGCGGAGTTCGGCCAAGCCGACCAGGACGCCATCCTGCGGCTCGCGCAGTCGGCCGACGTGCTGGCGTTCCAGGAGAACACGCCGGAGTTCGTCCAGTCGCTGGAGGACAAGGGGCTCCTTCACGACTTCCCGTACCGGCTGGGAACCGCGGAGTACGAGTCGTACGGGACGATGATCTGGTCCCGCACTCCGCTCACGCTGGTCGCCACCGGGAAGACTCGCTTCACGTCCCTTGTGGTCCGCACGACGGTGCACGACACCGTGTGGACCGTCTCGACGCTCCACGCGGTGTCGCCGAAGGACGGCAGTGGCGTGTGGGTGCAGGACGGGGTGGCCATCGCCGACCTGCTGAGGCCGTACGTCGGCGAACGCCTCGTCGTCGTCGGCGACTTCAACGCGATCGACGAGCACCTCACGATGCGGAGGATCCGTGACCTGGGACTCCAGGACTCCATGACCGGCTGGCCGCTGACCGCGGGGGACGGCTGGCAGGTGAGCTGGCCGAACGACCCGCGCGTGCCATTCCTGATCCGGATCGACCACGCTCTGCACTCCGCGTCGGTGGACGCGTGGCGGCCGAGCTACGTCACGCTGTCCGGGACGGACCACCGCGCGATGATCGCCACGTTCGCCCCGCACTGAGATTGCAGTTCGGCAACCCCCTACCATCTGGCGCCCCCCGCGCTTAGCCTCGAACCCGTACCGATCCGAGGAGCGGCGATGGGGACGCTGTCGCAAGCACTGGCGGCGATCGTTGGCGCCCTGGGCAAGCGGGAGACCTCAGGACAGCCGGCTGGCAGAAGACCCCGCCCTGACGAGCCTCCGATCCTGCTCGTGAAGGCAAAGGTACGGGACGTGCTGAGGCGCGGCGTTCCCGTGAACCGGATCGAACCGGGTCCTGCGATGCACACCGCGCGAGCCGTCTTCGCCGACGGGTCGATCGCCCTGGTGCGCTCCGTCCCGCCGGGTCACCTCATGGAGGCGGCCGTCGCCTGCCTGCGCATGCGGGTCACCGCGCACCCGGCCGAGGAGTCGGAGGACGGGGACATCGTGTTCCGGTGGCGTCGGGGCCGGGTGCTGGTGGAGCTCATAGGGCCGGACCAGCCGGACTGACGTCGGTCAGACGACGGCCTCGACGAGACGTTCGGCACCCCGACGGCGCCCGACATAGAGGACTCCCGCACCGAACGCGCTGAGCGCGACGGCGATCCCGAGAACGTACGGGACGACTCCGGCGTAGCCGTTGACC
>JADGPB010000239.1 GCA_017882655.1 Propionibacteriales bacterium | reverse complement strand
GCCGGTCGTGGCGTCGAGCACGAGCAGCACCTCGGTGACGGGGGCGATCTTCTCGATGACCCGCTTCACCTTGCCGAGCTCATCCATGAGGCCCGTCTTGGTGTGCAGTCGGCCCGCCGTGTCGACGAGGACCACGTCCGCGCCGCTGTCACGTCCCGCGGCGACCGCTGTGTACGCGACCGAGGCTGGGTCGGCCCCTTCAGCGCCCCGTACGGTCTCGACGCCGACCCGGTTCCCCCACGTCGTGAGCTGGTCGGCGGCAGCGGCTCGGAACGTGTCTGCGGCGCCGAGCACGACGGTCCTGCCTTCGGCGACGAGCACGCGCGCCAGCTTGCCCACGGTCGTGGTCTTACCGGTGCCGTTCACGCCGACCACGAGGACGACGCCTGGAAGATCCTCGTCGTCAGGGCCGGAAGCCGCGGTGGTGTGGACGGTGCGGTCCAGATCCGGGCCGACCAGCTTGATGAGCTCCTCGCGGAGCACCGCGTGCGCCTGCGCCGAGTCGACGATGCCGTCGATCGCGAGCCGCTGCCGCAGCGCGGTCGTCAGCTCGGTGGCCGGTCCTACGCCGAGGTCGGACGTGATGAGCGTCGCCTCGAAGTTCTCCCAGGTCGCCTCGTCGATCCTGTCGTGCGCGAGCAGGTCGGCCAAGCCACGGGCAAGGGCGTTCTGGCTGCCGGCCAGGCGGCGTCGCAGTCGTACGAGCCGCGAAGCCGGAGCCTCAGGCACGTCACGAGTGGTCTCGGGCTCCACTGCGGTTGCCGACTCGGGGGTCGCTGTCTCGGACGTCTCGTCCGTCTCCGCGGGCGCTGCGGGCGTCAGCCGCGGCCGCTCCTCCACGGGCGGCAGTGCGTTGCCGCGCGAGCGAACAACGAGGAGGGCTGCCAGAGCGAGGACGATGACGACTGCAACGGCGGCAAGCGAATAGACCAGGGTCACGCGGTCATCCTACGGGCGGCCGAGGGGCCGGCCCTCAGGCTGGGACTCGTCTGAGCCGATTCAGTGGCGCGCGTCGAGAAGTCGGAGCAGCGCCTGGGGCGGCTCGGCGTCACCGTTGAGGTGGGCAGCGGTGCGCCTCATGATCGCCGCGAACCTGGTCCCGGTGATGCGGCTCCCCTTGTCGGCGATACCTACGGTCACCACGAGCACGAGGCCCACGATGATCGCTAGGACGACCGTCATCGCGACGATTGCGGAGAGCATGACAAAACCTTTCCCAGGGGAAGCACGACCAGTGTGGCGTGCCGTTGAGTGAGGACCACGGCGCCACGCCGCCGGCTAGCTGCCGTCGTCGCGGAGTCGCTGAGAGATGACCGCCGACACCCCATCCCCACGCATGGTCACGCCGTAGAGGGCGTCAGCGACTTCCATCGTACGCTTCTGGTGAGTGATCACGAGCAACTGTGAGGTTGCTCTCAGCTCTTCGTAGATCTCCAGCAACCGGCTCAGATTCGTGTCGTCCAGCGCCGCCTCGACCTCGTCGAGGATGTAGAACGGGCTCGGCCGAGCCTTGAACAGGCTGACGAGGAATGCGACCGCCACGAGCGACCGCTCACCACCCGAGAGCAGGGACAGCCGCTTGATCTTCTTGCCGGCCGGGCGCGCCTCGACCTCGACGCCGGTGGTGAGCCACTCCCCCGGATCCGTGAGGATGAGCGCACCCTCACCCCCGGGGAACAGCCGCGAGAAGACTCCCTCGAACTCCCGCGCCACGTCCTCGAACGCCTGCGCGAACACCTCCCGCACCCGAGAGTCGACCTCGTCGACGATCTCGAGCAGGTCCTGCCTCGTACGTCGCAGGTCTTCGAGCTGGTTCGACAGGAACGAGTGACGCTCCTGCATGGCGTCGAACTCCTCGAGGGCCAGCGGGTTCACCCTGCCGAGCACCTGCAGGTTGCGTTCCGCCACCCGCAGCCTCCGGAGCTGCTCGTCGCGCACGTATGGGACGGGGTCGGGCGTTTCGTCGTCTGCCGTCAGCGGCAGGCCGTCGTCGGTGACCAGCACCGGTACGAGCTGGTCGGGTCCGTACTCGGAGATGAGCGTCGCCGGCTCGATGCCCACCTCGGCGAGGGCACGGTCCCCGAGGGCTTCGATCCGCATCCGCTGCTGAGATCGGGCGAGCTCGTCGCGATGGGCGCTGTCGACCAGCCCTTCGAGCTCCTTGGCCAGGTGCCGTACCGATGCCCGCGCGTGCCCGAGCTCGTCGTTCGCCTCGGCCCGGTCCCGGTCCGCCGCGTCACGCTCGGCGGCGATCGCCGCACGCGAGACCTCGAGGCGCCGCAGGAGGTACGAGGCCGCTTCGTGGACCGCCTTCGCGGTCTCTCCCTCACGCCGCAGCTGGTCGCGACGCGCCTCGGCACGTGCTCTGGCCTGTCGCTCCGCCTGCGCGGCGGTACGCAGAGACTCCGCCCGCCCGGCGGCCGCACGGCTGCGCTCTTCGACCGTACGTAGCGCGAGCCGGGCCTCCATCTCGGCGGATCGTGCCTTGCGGGCGGCCTCAGCCAGCACGTCCCGCTCGGTCAGATCCGGCTCAGCCAGCTCTCCCTCGGCGGACGCGAGGTCGAGACGGGCCGACATCTCCTGCAACGCGGCGTGGTCGCGGGACTTCGAGGCCTCAGTCTCGGCGATCTGCGCGTCGAGGCGTTCCGCTTCTCCCCGTGCGGCTCGGGCGGACTGGTTGAGCTGGCCGAGCTGCTCGGCCAGGGCGTTCTGCTGCGCGTCCGACTCGTTGAGCCTGGCCAGTGCGACATCCAGCCGCCCTTGCGCGTCCGCGAGTGTCGCGGTGACCCCCGTCACGGCAAACCCGAGACGCTCGACCTCGTGCTGCGCCACAGTGAGCTGTTCGGCTGCCTCGTCGACGGCCGCCTGGACCTGGATCAGACTCGGCCTGGCCCCTGACCCGCCGCTCGCGAACCACTCCGACAGGACGTCGCCGTCGCGCGTGACCGCTGTGACGTCTGCGAGCTGCCGCACGAGTGCGCGCGCAGCGTGGAGGTCGTCGACTATGGCGACCTTGCGGAGCAGCCGTCGGAGAGCTCCGTCGACCGGCGCCTGTGCCGTGACGATGTCGATCGCATACCGGGCTCCGCGCGGCAACGCGGGCCATGTCTCGCCCGCGTCCTTCGCGCCACCCAGGAGCATCCCTGCTCTGCCGAGATCCTCTGCCTTGAGATGGGCGAAAACGCCCAGTGCGGCGTCCAGATCGGCGACCGCCACCGCGTCCGCGGCCGACCCGAGCGCCGCCGAGACCGCTGCTTCGTAGCCGGGTTCCACGGTGATCAGCGCAGCGACCGAGCCGAGCACGCCACCGACATAGTCCGCCGCGGCGAGAAGATGGCTCGAAGCGCCCTCTCGCTCCAGTCCGGACCTCAACGCGTCCAGCCGGGCGGTGAGGGCCGCACGCTGCTGCGCCGCCTCCCGCTCCTGGTCGCGCAACGCCGACAGTTCCCCGGTGGCTCGAGTAACAGCCGCCTCGGCGGCCTCGTACTCGGCGTCGAGGCCGACCTCGCCCTCGTCGAGCCCCGCGACGTTCGACTCCAGCGACTGGAAGGCCCTGGTCGCCTCGTTCGCGCGCGCCAGTGCGGCATCGCGAGCGACCGTCAGGCGCGACAGCTGCTCGGCGGCGTTCTCCGTACGGCTCCGCAAGGAGCCCACCTGACCGGTCAGCCTGGCGAGACCCTCGCGTCGATCCGACGCGGCTCGTACGAGGGCGGCGAGGCGTGACTCGGACTCGGCGTGCTCCCGCTCGGCCGCCGTCCGCCGTTCGGTCGCCTCCGCGAGGGCCTGCTCGCGACGAGTGACCTCGGCGCGAAGGCCCTCCTCCGCGCGGGCTTCCGTGGCGGCCTCGGTCTCGAGCGCATCCGGATCGCGCCCAGGCCGTCCGTCGATCGGCAGCTCATCGGCGTGCCGGATACGTTCGGCCGCGATCGAGATCGTCGACGTGATCCGCTCCCGCAGGCCCGCGAGTCCGTACCAGGTCTCCTGGGCCGACTGGAACCTCGGCTGAGCGGCGGCAAGGTCACGCTCGGCGGACTCCTCGTGGTCACGCTCCTCCGCGAGCGCGGTCTCCACGCGGGACCGTTCGGCGACCAGCGACGCCTCGTCAGCCAGCTCCGCGTCCAGCGCAGTCGTCGCCTGGGCGAGGTCGTCCGCGAGCAGGCGTGCCTTGGCGTCCAGGAGCTCGGCCTGGATGACGGACGCCTTCCGCGCCACCTCTGCCTGCCGGCTCAACGGCTTGAGCTGGCGGCGGATCTCCGAGACGAGGTCCGCCAGCCGGTTCAGGTTGGCCTCTGTCGACTCGAGCTTGCGGAGCGCCTTCTCCTTGCGCTTGCGATGCTTGAGGACCCCCGCCGCCTCCTCGATGAACCCGCGGCGCCCCTCAGGTGTGGCAGAGAGGATCGCGTCGAGCTGGCCCTGGCCGACGATGACGTGCATCTCCTGACCGATGCCGGAGTCGCTGAGCAGCTCCTGGACGTCCAGCAGCCGCGAAGCGTGGCCGTTGATGGCGTAGTCGCTGCCACCGTTGCGGAACATCGTGCGCGAGATCGTGACCTCGCTGTACTCGATGGGCAGCGCACCGTCGGTGTTGTCGATCGTCAGCAGGACCTCAGCGCGACCCAAGGGCGCCCGGTTCGCCGTTCCGGCGAAGATGACGTCCTCCATCTTGCCGCCACGCAGCGACTTCGCGCCCTGCTCGCCCATGACCCACGCGAGCGCGTCGACGACGTTGGACTTGCCGGAGCCGTTCGGACCCACGACGCACGTGATGCCCGGTTCCAGGTTCAGGGTGGTCGAGGACGCGAACGACTTGAACCCGCGCAAGGTCAGGCTCTTGAGGTACACGGCAGGGACTTTAGCGCTGAATGCTCAAGCG
>JADGPB010000238.1 GCA_017882655.1 Propionibacteriales bacterium | reverse complement strand
CGACCCGCACCTCATCATCCAGTTCCCGGCGGGGACTGCCGTACGCTCCGGCGACATCGACATCCGTGCGCCGCACCCGAACCGGATCATCTACGCCAATGACCCGCCCAACCGAGACCTCGTGCTGGCCGACGATCTGCCGGATGCGCTAGCCACCGCGGACGTCTTCCTCGTCGCGGGATTCAACGTGATGCGGGACGAGGCGATTCTGCGCGACAGGATCGCGATCCTCAATGTTGCCATCCGGCGCATGCCCGCCGGGTCCGTCGTCCTGTACGAGGATGCCGGCTTCCACGATCCCGGGATGCGGGCAATCGTCCGGCGAGACCTGACCGGCGGCGTCGACGTCCACAGCATGAATGAGGACGAGTTCCAGCACTACCTGGCCCGTTCGCTAGATCTGCTCGACGTGGACCATGTGGTCGCCGCCCTGAAGGAGAGCGCCACGTTCGCCGTAGCTGACACTGTCGTGGTCCACACGAAGTACTGGTCGCTGGCGTACGGCGACAACGCCTCCCCGTATCGGAAGGCGCTGCAGGGCGGTATCGACCTGGCCAGCACCCTGTACTGCTACGGCGACGACTTCACCCTCGAGGACTACGAACGCGTCTGTGCGATGCCCTCGCATGCGGGTGGACGCGACTTCTCCCAGTTGCTCGAGGCCCGCCTCGGCGATGCCGTCTGCTGCGTACCGGCGCACGCTCTCGACGTCCCGACCCCGACCACCATCGGGCTCGGGGACACCTTCGTCGGAGGCTTCGTGGCGGCCTTGAGCCGGACTCTCAGAGATGACCAGGAGGCCGGTCCGAAGGTCGCTGCGACACGCCATTTGTCGTCCTCCTCAAAGGGCCGACCGCATCGCGTGACTGCACCACTTCGGACACCTGGCAGGTGGTTCCGACCCCAAGTGCCGCCTGCCTAGGCATCACACTGCGCCCCCGGGAGGACTCGAACCTCCGGCCCGCGGATTAGAAGGCCGCCGCTCTATCCATCTGAGCTACGGGGGCGAGACAGAGACAAAGTCTAGGGCTCAGACGAGTAGGTTCGCGCGAGTGACTGCGGCTGGCGGATTCTCCTGGAGACAGATCGCCGTCGCTGCGTACGGACCGACGGCGCTCGCCTCGGTCGGGTACGGCGCGGTCATCCCCCTCGTCGCGCTGAGCGCCATCGATCGTGGCGCCTCGCCCGGCACGGCGGCTCTTGTCACCGGGCTGCTCGGTATCGGCCAGCTGCTCGCCGACCTCCCCGCCGGCTGGGTGGCGGAGCGACTCGGCGAGAAGTGGTCGATCATCTTGGCCTGCCTCGTCGACGTCGTCATGTTGTCGTCGGTCTCCTTCACGCACAGCCTCCTCCACCTCGCGATCGCCACCTTCGTCACCGGCATCACGGGCGCCGTGTTCGGCCTGGCCCGCCAGACGTACCTCACCGTCGCCGTACCCCTCCAGTACCGCGCCCGGGCCCTCTCGTCGCTCGGCGGCGTCTTCCGCATCGGCGGCCTCATCGGCCCGCTCATCGGCGCCGCGGTCGTGGCTGCCTTCGGGCTGCCGAAGGCTTACCTCTTCGCGGCCAGCATGAGCCTGCTCGCCGCCATCGTGACGCTCACTCTGCCCGATCTCCCAGGCGAGAACCACGGGGAGAACGCCCCTCAGAGCGCCGGCATGTTCACCGTCCTGCGCGACAGCCTCGGCATCCTGCTGACCCAGGGCGTCGGCGCCCTGGTGATCATGCTCACCCGCTCGGCGAGGCAGGCGATCATCCCGCTGTGGTGCAGCGCGCACGGGATCTCGCCGGCCGCCACCAGCCTCGTCTACTCCATCTCCATGGCCTTCGACGTCGCCCTGTTCTTCTTCGGCGGGTCCCTCATGGACAAGTTCGGCCGGGTCTGGGTCGCAGCCCCCGCGATGATCGTGATGGGCATCGGCCTGGCCATCCTGCCGCTCACCCACCAGATCACCACGATCATCGCCGTCGCCTGCCTTCTCGGGCTCGGCAACGGCATCTCCTCGGGCGTGGTCATGACGCTCGGCTCGGACGCCTCCCCCGCGGTGGGTCGTACGAAGTTCCTCGCCGGCTGGCGGCTCCTGTCGGACTCGGGGAATGCGCTCGGTCCGCTCGCCATCGCCGCGGTGACCACCTTTGCCACCCTTGGGTCGGCCTCGGTGGTCCTGGGTGTGCTCGCGTGGGGCGGGGCCGCGTGGCTCTTGCGCTTCATCCCCCGCCGCGTCCCACCCCGGCCCGCCAGCGCCGAGTAGCGCAGACACATTAGGCTGCCGGGGTGGACAACCTGGTATGGATCGACTGCGAGATGACCGGCCTCGACCTTGGCACCGACGCGCTCATCGAGCTCGCCGTCCTGGTCACCGACCCTGAGCTCAACGTCTTGGGCGACGGCGTCGACATCATCATCAAGCCGCCGACCGACGCGCTCGCGCAGATGAGTGCCTTCGTCACCGAGATGCACCGGAACTCCGGCCTGCTCGAGCTCCTGCCGAACGGCGTCACTCTGGCCGAGGCGGAGGCGGAGGCCCTCGCGTACATCCGCTCGCACGTCCCCGACGTCCGCAAGGCACCGCTGGCCGGCAACACCATCGGCACCGACCGTACGTTCCTCGCCCGGGACATGCCGGAGCTCGAAGGCCACGTCCACTACCGCAACGTCGACGTGTCGAGCCTCAAGGAGCTGGCCAAGCGCTGGTACCCGCGGATCTACTTCACGGCTCCGTCCAAGTCCGGCAACCACCGCGCCCTCGCCGACATCCGCGAGTCGATCGAGGAGCTTCGCTACTACCGCGAGGCGATGCTCGTACCGCAGCCTGGCCCTGACCGCGACGTCCTCGTCGAGATCGCCGCTCGTCACCAGGGCTCCCTGACCTGACTCCGGGTATGGGTTGGTCAGACGCCGTACGCCTCGGCTACGATGTGTTTCGCCCTTTCGAGGGCTGACGCGGTGTGACGTGGTGGGTATAGCTCAGTTGGTAGAGCTTCTGGTTGTGGTCCAGAAGGTCGCGGGTTCGAGCCCCGTTACTCACCCCACCCGCACCGTCCCTGCACACGCTCCGTACACCGGACCGTTGTGCCGACGTTCTCCTCCATCCGACAGAATGGCCGTATGGCCGCCGACCTGACGATCCCCTGCAGTCCTCACCGGCTGCCTGCCCTGGTACGGGCTCGGCTGGCTGTCGCCCTCGCTGCAGGAAGCCTCGCTGGCGCCGCCTCGCGTGTCGCGGGCCGAGGCTCCGGGGCCTCGATCCGAGGCCAGCTCCTGATGAAGCTCGCGCCCGACGCGCTGGCCAACCTTCTCCCTGGCCACACGATCGCGAGCGTCTCCGGTACGAACGGCAAGACCACCACCACGCACCTGCTGGCCGCGGCCGTGCGCGCCGCCATCGCCCCTGAGCGCGTCGTCACCAACGCCGACGGCGCCAACCTCCACTACGGCATCGCGTCGGCCCTCGCGGTCGCGCCCGGCCGCGACGTGGCAATTCTCGAGACCGACGAGCGCGTCGTACCGGATGTCGTACGGCTCGGGCGCCCGGCCGTCCTCGTACTCCTCAACTTCTCCCGCGACCAGATGGACCGCAACCACGAGATCAAGTCGCTCGGCCGCGGATGGCGACAGGCGCTGGAACGAGCGGGCGCCGACGGCCCGGTCGTCATCGCCAACGCGGACGACCCGCTGGTCACGTGGGCAGCCAGTTCGGCGCCCAAGGTGGTCTGGGTCGACACGGCGACGTCCTGGACGCAGGATGCGTCGTTGTGTCCCGAGTGCGGCACGATGCTGACCCGTACGGACGGGCGCTGGGCCTGCCCGACCGGCGATCTCGTACAGCCCGAGGCCACCTGGCGCGTCGACGGCGGAGCCGTCATCGACCCCGCCGGCACCCGCTGGGAGCTCGACCTCCAAGTGCCGGGGTCGTTCAACGTCTCCAACGGCGCCTGCGCGCTCGCAGCCGCCGCCGAGCTCGGCATCGATCCCGAAACTGCCATCCGCGGGATGCGTACGATCACGTCCCCGGCCGGCCGGTACGCGACGGCCCACTTCGGATCCACGACCGCCCGGCTCCTGCTCGCGAAGAATCCCGCGGGGTGGGCCGAGGCGCTCCCACTCACGACGAGGGGTACTGTCGTTCTTGCCATCGACTCCGCCGCTGCTGACGGGCGTGACGTGAGTTGGCTCTGGGATGTCGAGTACGAACAGCTGGCCGGCCGACATGTCGTCGCGACCGGCCCGCGCGCGCAGGACCTGTCGGTCCGGCTCCTCTATGCCGAGGTCGAGCACAGCGTGGTGCCCGACCTCGCCGCGGCACTCGCGGGTCATCCTGACCCGGTGGATGTCGTGGCCACGTACACGCCCTTCCAGCGGCTTCGGAAGCTGGGGGGCCTCACGTGACCGTCACCATCGTGCTCGTGTACCAGTCGCTGCTCGGCATCTACGGCGACCGGGGCAACGCGACCGTCCTCAGCAAGCGGCTCGCCTGGCGAGGCATCGACGCGCGCGTCGTGGTCGTCGAGCCTGGTGAGGAGCTGCCGGCGGACGGTCAGGTCTACCTGCTGGGTGGCGGCGAGGACCTCGCTCAGACCACCGCCGTCCGGGAGCTCACGAAGGACGGCAACCTGTTCCGCGCGCTCGATGCGGGCGCGGCGGTGTTCGCGGTCTGTGCCGGCTACCAGATCTGCGGCACGACGTTCACGATCGGCGAGCGCGACGAGGTCGTACCGGGGCTTGGCATCCTCGACGTGGAGACTCGCCGCGGGGACGTACGGGCGGTCGGCGAGATCCTGTACCGCTGGACCAAGCCGGACGGTACGGATTCGCTCGTCACCGGGTTCGAGAACCATGGCGGCTTCACTCGGCTCGGCGCGGGCGCGCGGCC
>JADGPB010000237.1 GCA_017882655.1 Propionibacteriales bacterium | reverse complement strand
TGCTGTCCCGGAACGCCGGCAGGACGTAGTCGAGGTGCACGTTGAGGCGGTCGTCCTGGCGGCTTCCCAGGAGTGCGCCTGCGGGCATGCCGTCGCGCATGTAGACGTACGCCACGTCGTTCGGCACGGTCTCGGTGAAGTCCGGCTGCGACTTGCGGATGTCCGGCATGTGGCCTGACAGGAAATCGATGAGGAACGGTGATTTCGGCTCCACCGGCAGGAGGCCGAACTCGTGCGAGGTCGTGAACTCCCGGTACAGGTACCAGGCGTGGATGCCGACGATGATGAGGTTCGTGAGGAGCACGGGCCAGGCGTGGATCATCAGCCCGTACACAGCCGTGATGATGGCGCCCCCCACCGACACCAGCCGCAGCGGCACGATGCGGCGCATGGTGAACGACAGCACCACCAGGACGCTGCCGGCGTAGCCGATGAGCTCGACCATCGTCGGTGACATGACGGCATCGTACGGGGAAGGGGTTGGCCAGCGCCTCAGCGATGAGAGTCCTGACGCCTGATACTTCCCAGGATCGTGACGAGTCCGACGAGCGCGATGGCATTGATGCCGACGATCAGCCCGATCGCCCAAGCCGGGCTCTGCTCGTAGGCCACGCCCAGCGCGGCACCGGCCACGAGGAGCCCGAGGCCGCGGACCAGGGCGAGCCAGCCGAACGCCGGGGCGCGGCCCGCCGACGGCACGAGCTCGCTCACGACCGCTTTGACGGTCGAGTCGAGCACACCGTTGACCACGCCCCAGATGGCGATGCCGACCCACAGGAGGACCAGGTTCGTCGTGAACGCGATCGCCGAGATCGCGGCGGCGACGGGAACCGCGAGGAGCACGCGCGGACCGTACGTGTCGTAGAGGCGCCCCACGAGGAACCCGCTCAACCCGTCGACCGCCATCGCCACGGCGAAGAGCAGAGGGATCGTGGCATCCGCCACCAGGTGCTGGTGCAGGGCGTGGAAGGCGAGCAGGGGGAACGAGGCGACACCGGCGGACAGGACGGCGACCGTCGCGACGTACTGCCAGAACGTACGGGGCAGGCCTGGGCGGACGATCGAGGTGGCCGCCGGGGCGGGGGCCGGGGCTGGGTCCTCGGCGTCGGCCTCGTAGTCGCGCGGATCCGGGACCCGGGAGCGGAGCCAGAGCAGCATGGCGAGGAGCACGACGCCGGGAATGGCGAGGATGCCGAACGCGAGGCGGTAGTCACCGTCGTGCCAGCTCAGGATCGCGGCGAGCAGCAACGGTCCCAGCAGGGCGCCGGTCTGGTCCAAGGCCTGATGAACCCCGAACGCGCTGCCGCGGCCGGTCTTGGCGGCTGCGTACGACAGGAGCGTGTCCTTGGCGGGTGACCGTACGGCCTTGCCCAGCCGCTCGGTCCCGTACAGGATCAGCGCCGGGGTGAGCACACCGGTGACACCGATCAACGGGACGCTCAGCACGGTCAGCGCGTACCCGAGGATCGTCCAGGTCCAGTAGCGGCGCGTACGTCCCACCGCGTAGCCCGTGAAGACGCGGAGCCCGTACCCGATGAACTCTCCGGCACCCGCCACAACACCAACGACTGTCGCGGAGGCGCCGAGCGTGGCCAGGTAGGGCCCGATGATGCTGCGCGCACCCTCGTAGACCATGTCCGCGAGGAGGCTGACGACGCCGAAGGCCACCACGAAGTGCCACGGGCGCATCAGCGCCCGCGTCCCAGCAGTCGCTGGCAACGGGGAATCGCCGGGGCTCATGTCCGCATGCTAGTGACGCGATCGCCCATCGGTCGCGCGGGAGAAGGACCCCGGAGAGACTCCCCCACACCCAGGAGAGACTTCCCCGGACCCAGGAGAGACTCCACCCTCAGTTCCGCGAGAACTCACCCCATCTCGGAGAGAACTCACGCGCGGGGAGGTCTCTCCGAGCTGCGGGGGGGTCCGCTGCTCCGACCATGGAGCCCTCGGTGGGTGTCGAACCCACGACCTTCCGCTTACAAGGCGGATGCTCTACCGCTGAGCTACAAGGGCGCAGACCAAATCTAGCGGCAGCGAGGCCGAGGTGTCCGGCTCAGATGCCCGGGCCCGACACGTACAGCACCCCGGTGCCCGCGACGGTCGCGCAGTCGCCGGCTGAAAGCAGTACGGACTCGCCGCGGTTCAGGTCGAGCGTCTCTCCGCCTCCTGTCAGCTGGGCGTCTCCCTCGAGGACCAGGCCGATGCGCGCGCCGGAACCGGGGATGGGAACGGGTGCCTTGCCCGGGTCGACCCGCCACACGGTGAACTCCGGGGCGGAGGTGCCGTAGTGGTACGTGCGGGGTCCCAAGGCCTCGACCGGCAGGAGCACCGGCTCCTCAGCCTTGAACCGTACGACCCGCATCAGCTCGTCGACGTCGATGTGCTTGGTAGTCAGGCCGCCGCGCAGCACGTTGTCGGAGTTGGCCATGACCTCGATGCCGACACCGTGGAGATACGCGTGCATGTTGCCCGCTCCCAGGAACATGCCCTCGCCGGGCTGGAGGGTGACGATGTTCAGCAGCATCGCCGCAAGGATGCCGCGGTCGCCCGGAAAGGCGTTCCCGAGCTGGACCAGGGCCCGTGCGAGGTCGCCCAGCTCGGCGTCGTCCTCGGTGTGGTTCGCCGCAGCATCCACGACGAGATCGACGCGGCGCAGTCGGTCGCCGTCGTAGCTCAGCACGTCGAGGAAGACCTGTGCCAGCGCGGCCGAGCCCTTGCGCTGGGTCAGCGGGGTGATCACGCTGCGGAGCTCGTCGGCGACATCGAGCCGCTCGATGAGATCGACGGTACGGACCGGGTCACGGAAGCCGCACAGCCCGACGAACGGGGTGATGGCGATCAGAGCCTCCGGTTTGGGCCACGCATCGCGGTACGTGCGGTCAGGTGCGTCGATCGGTACGCCGGCCTCGTTCTCCCGAGCGAACCCCTCCTCCGCCTCCTCGCGGTTGGGATGAGCCTGGATCGACAAGGGGCGATCGGCGGCGAGCAGCTTCATGAGGTACGGCAACCGCCCTCCGAAGCGCTCCTTCGCCGCGGCACCGAGGATGTCCTCGCCGTGGTCGGCGATCAGGGCGTCGAGCGGGGCACCTCCGACGAGGGAAGGTGCGGACTCGTGAGCTCCTAGCCAGTGCTCTGCGTATGGCTCTCCGGTTGTGGGGAGACCCAGAAGTCCAGGGATCGCTGTCGGGGAGCCCCACGCGTAGTGCTGGGCTCGGCCTTCGATTCTCTGCATCATTCCTCGCGGGTTGGGGGGCCATCGGATCGCGGTCCACCCTAACCCCCGGCTATCCGGTATGTCGCCGCCCACCTCTCGTCGGCGACGTCCGCAGGGTGAATTCACAGCCTTTGAACAGGGAATGACACGACTGTGATTTCGGGGTTAGCATGAGGCCATGACGTCGTCCGCCACCCAGTTTGCCGGGTCCGAGCTATCGGTCCGCGATGCCGAGATCCTCGAGTTCGAACGCACCTGGTGGCGCTCTCCTGGGGCCAAGGAGCAGACGATCCGCGAGAGCTTCGACATGTCGCCGACGCGCTACTACCAGGTGCTCAACGCTCTCATCGACAACCCGGCCGCGCTGGCCGTCGACCCGCTGCTCGTTAAGCGGCTGCGCCGGCTGCGCGACGAGCGTCGTCACAACCGGTCCGCGTCGCGACTGGGGATCGACCTCAACAGCTGACGCGCCGCTGGAACAGGCTGCGTAGAGGTCGTACCGGCACGTCGAGGTAGCCGCCGTCCGACAGTCCAGCCGCACGTTCGAAGACGTTGCGTGCGGCACGGTCGCCCGTACGGATCCACGACCAGCCCATCGCCGTCAAGTACAGCGGCATGAAAAGCGTCCCGCACACGGTGTACTGCCAGGCGTGGCGCTCCTCGTGTGCGACTGCCGACTCCCCGATCTCCGCGATCGACCGCGGCGTGATGATGACGTTCCCGACGGTGAATGCCCCCGCGACCGGGAACGGCAGCGAGTAGCCCTCGGCGTACCACAGTCCCCTCGGCCCGTGCGAGATGTGGGCGTGGCCTACCCGCGCGATCGCTATGCCGGCGAACGTGCTGAAGTTCACGTAGTTGGCGAGGGCGCGGAGGGGGACCACCGGGTTGTCCATGGCCCCAGTCTCGCGCTCGAGAGATTTCTGGTCGATGGCAAGACCTCATGAGGAATTTCTCATTCGCTGACATCTGGACCTCGATAGAGGTTTGAGTGGCTGTGGGCGTTTGCGGGGACGTGTGTTGCGACGTCTCCGCCGATCTTGGGACGGAGGGGACATCCATGAGCACGGCATCGCCGAACGGCGCGCACAAAACTCCTGTCGCGAGCGGAGCGTCCACCACCCCCACCCAGTTCCGGGCTGTCTGGGCGGTCGGGGGTGCCGTTGGCATCGGCGCAATCCTCATGGGGGCCAGCGTCGCCTTGGCCACGTTCCAGTCCAGGCCTCAGACCGACGCGGCGGTCGTCGTGTCAGCCACGTCCCACAGCCAGAACTCTGCGGTGCCCACCGCGCAGCAGCTTCCGAACGCGCCCTTGCCTCAGACGGGCGCCCCCGGGCCCTCCAGCGCGCCGACGGTCCAGGTGACGGTCCTGTCCGACGGCAGCACGGTGGTGATCGGCGGCGACCAGCCGACCATCACACTTCCTCCCGCACCTACGCCCACCGTCTCGTCGTTGTCGCCGGATGCCGCGGCCTCGGACGTGACCGTCCATGGGGCCGGAGGGGTCGATGTGACCGAGCCACCGACAACGGCGCCCTCGACCGACACTCCGTCGCAGACCGCCGCCCCTACCGACCCGGTGACGACCGACCCCGGCACGCCGTCGCAGACCGCGGCCCCTACCGACCCGGTGACGACCGACCCCGGCACGCCGTCGCAGACC
>JADGPB010000236.1 GCA_017882655.1 Propionibacteriales bacterium | reverse complement strand
CGTCGCGGTCGGCTCGGGCGTCGGCGTCGCGGTCGGCTCGGGCGTCGGCGTCGCGGTCGGCTCGGGCGTCGGCGTCGCGGTCGGAGTCGGAGTTGGCGTCTCGGTCGGCGTGGGCGTTGGGTGTGGGGCCGGGGTCGGCGTTGGCCACGGCGGTTCGTACGGTGTTGGCCACGGCACCCAACCCTGCGGCGGGGACGCGATCGGCGATCCGACCGGACCCGGAGTCGGTGTCGAGGCGTACGGAGGAGCTGCAGACGGAGACACGCGCGCGCGAGGCGCCGGCGTCACCGCGACCCACGAGCTTCCCGGGCCAGACCTGGGAGGGTTGGGCGCGATTGCCGGCGGCGTGCCGCCGCCCGGGCTGGTCGCTGCACTTCCGGGCGGCATCGTCCCGGACGAGGGTGCCGTCGTGCCTCCAGGCGCCTGCACGGTCATCTGGCCGTCGGCGGGGAACGGAAGTGCCGAGAGGGGCGCGCCTGCGAGCGGCGCCGGTAGCTTCGGGGATCCACCAGAGACCACGACCGCGAGGGCCGCCAGGACAACCAGCGCGGACGACACGATGACCCCTCCACCGCGGGCTCCCCGACGTGGGCCGATCCTGCCCTCGACCGGGGCCGTGTCCGTCACCGACGTTCCGCTGGCCTCGCCACGATGCGCCGCAGTCGCCGTCGGCGTCGCGCGGTCCGACGACCAGGCGTCTGCCTGGCGAATCCTCGGCGCCGCCCGCACCACGAGCTGTCCCTCGACCTCGGGACCGGTGATCCCGCGACCCGTCCTGCCGTGCCCCGGGAGGCTCGGTTCCCGCGGGATGAGGACGGGAGACTGGCCCGACGGGTCGAGCAGCCGGAAGGGCATGCACCGCAGGCACGCGTCGTCGACGAGGTTCCAGCAATCGGAACAGCTTGCGACGCCGCACCGTGAGCAGGTGTGGAACGAGATGCCAGCCGACGCGAAGGAATCGCCGTCCCGTCCGCAGCGTTCGCAGAACTGGGCTCCGATTTCCACGCTGCACCCGACAATGGCGCAATCGACTGGCGGTTGCGCGACACGTTGACCTTAACCGCGCCGGCGTGCCCGGAACCTCACTCGCTAGTACCGAGCACGCCAGGCGTTCGTCGCGATCGGTGCGTCCCGGCACCAGCCTCGCTGGAAACTACCTGACAGAGACGCACTATGACCACGTCGTGTCGGATCGACCCTTCTGCATCGGTCAGCTCAGGCGGGCGCTCGACGGCGCGTGTCAAGAGCCGCTGCCACGCAATGGCGGCAGAGTGCCCGCCACGAGCCGCCAGGCTCCGAGCACGACTAGATCAGCTTCCCCGGCCCCGACTTCAGTTCCGCGACGAAGATCGGGCCGTCCTCGACCCGGGCTCGAGAGTGGAGCGGCTCGAGCTCCTGGAACTCGACGGCTCTGCGGTCGGCGAGCTCCACGCCCGCATCGCTGGTGTCGCGGTCGGTCAGGTTACGCAGCAGGTTGCTCTCGACGCGATCAACGCGATCGACGAGCGAGGGTATACAAGGCCCTCCGACGTGGCGTCGCGACTTCGCGCGGCGCTTCGGGTTGGCGACACGGCCGCTCGTGTGGATGGTGATGAGTTCGTGGTGCTCTTCGACGATGTCGGCACGAATTAGACGGGCTTGATCGTCGCTGAGCGCCTTGGCGAGTCGCTCCAAGCACTCATGAGACCGGGACGGACAGGCTGATCGCGGCGGTCAGTATCGACGTCGCCGTGAGTCGGCAGGGCCTCGAGACCGCTGATGATGGGGTCGCTGTGGTCGATGCCGCGAAGCGGCGAGGCGGTGGACGATGCGTCCTCTACCGGGAGGATTTGCACGGGCGGCCAGGCCTCCGACCACGGGGCGAGCCACTCGATTGACCGAGCGCTCCGGGACTTCCGGCTTGGGCTGGCAGCGGCTGGGATGTGCTCCTTTCAGGCTTGAGTCTGGCGTCTCGAGATCGCGCAGCGCTGCAAGGGGGCTGTGTTGAGCGCGCGCGCCTGGCCGGTGGCTACGCTGAGATCGAGGCCCGCAAAGCCGAGTGGCTCTTGACATATCGAGCGCCAACTCCCAGACCGATCAGGCTAGTTCGCTCGTCCTGACCTCTCCGTCCGTCCGGGCTGTCACGGCGAGTGCCTCAGGAGGTGCTGATGAGCGAGCGTCGGAAGCCGACAAAGCCTGTCGCCCTGACCAGGCCTACGTTCGGCTCGGCGCCCCAGGGTGTCACGAACGGCGACGTCCGCGCCGGTAGCATCAGCCCAGGAACGGACTCAATCGAGGCCGCAGCAGCAGCGGTCGCCGCGACGGCTCCGCTCAACACAACGACCGGGTGGAATGAGCGCGAGCGGCTGATCGCTGAGCTACAGCTCTTCCGCGATGTTGCCGCCGAGACCGTCGAGCGGATGCCGCTTGGCTTCGTGGCGCTCGACCACGGGCTGCAGGCCACCTATGCCAACCCGGTGGCGCTCGCGCTCGTCGGCTTGAGCCTGTCCGACCTCGTCGGTCGGCGCCCCTGGGACCTGTTCCCCCAGATCGTCGGAACCCGCTACCAGACGGTCAGGGTGTCTGCAGCCGTCACGGTCGAGTACGAGGAGCAGATCGGTCCACGCGAGCGGTGGGTCGGCATCCTTGCCTGCCCAATCCAGACCGGGACCGCGGTATTCCTGCGCGACATCACCGAGCGGAAACGTGCCGAGGAGACGGTACGGCGCTCCGTGGCGCTCACCCACGGCTCGCTCGACCCGACCCGCGACGCCTTCCTGCTCTGCTCCGCGGTGCGGGATGACGAGGGTGTCATCGTCGACTTCTGTGCCGAGTTCGGGAACGGCGTCGCTGGCGCGTTCATGAGCCGCACACCCGACGCGCTGATGGGCGCACTGACCAGCGCAATGACCCCCGACTGGGCAGCAAATCTCGGCCAGAAGTCGTTCCTCGAGGTGTGCCGCGAGGTGATCGAGACCGGGGAGGCATGGGCCGACGATGACGTCGAGTTCGCGGTCCCGGGGCTCGGAGGCGCCGACACGCGCGGGACGCTCAGCATCCAGATCGCCCGCTTCAATGACGGCTTCTTTGCGACCTGGCGCGATGTCACCGAGAGCCAGCGACGGGCCCGCGAACGAGAGCGCCTCGTCGCCGTCGTCGAGCAGAGTCTCGACGGGATCATCATCACCGATGCGGCAGGCCTCGTGACCTATGTCAACCCAGCGTTCCTGGCCGGGACCGACCTCGCCGTCAGTGACCTCGTCGGCCACCCGGCCGCGGCGCTTGCGCTCGCGGTCGCCGGACCCGAAGCCCTCGCCACGTTCGAGAGGGCGAGCGTTGCGACCGCGCCTTGGCTGCAGGAGATCGAGCAGAAGCGAGCTGACGGCACGACCGGCCGGTTCGAAGTCAGCCGGACCCCAGCTCACGGCGCAGGCGGAGGTCTGGCTGGGTATGTCGTCGTGATCCGCGACGTCACCCTGTTGCGTGACGCACAGGCGGAGGTGCTCCTGCAGACGCGCGTGCGCGCGGTGCTCGTGGAGGCCCTCCACACCATCCCGCCCGAGGCGACGCTCGAGCAGGCCGCCCACGCGATCTGCGACCAGTTGGTAACGCTCCCGTTCGTGGACGTCGCATCCATCCAGATCTTCCTCGGGGGCAACGAGGTGCAGATCCTCGCTCAGAGCGCCCCGCCCGGGTACCCGGTGATGGCGGGCACCCACCTGCCCCCGGGCCGGGCAGCAACCGTGCTCGAACAGGCGGCTGGCGGTCCGTGGGCCAGGTACGCCCAGAGCGACCCCGACGACGGCGGATTGCGGGCCGCGGCCATCGAGGGGGGCCTCAAGGCCGTTGCCTACGGACCGATCGTCCACGGCGACCAGGTCGTCGGGACGCTCGTCCTCGGCACGTTCGACGGGCGGTTCGCCCGGATGGTCGTCGAGGAGATGCCCGGAATCGTCTCCTTCGGCATCGCATCCAGCGCGCTGCTGGCGGAGCGGATGTACCGGAGGCGCGAGACGGCGGGGCTGAAGCAGCTCGTCAGCGGCGTCCTCGCCGCGCGAGCGTTCCATCCGGTGTTCCAGCCCATCGTCGACCTCGAGGGGGGTGACGTGGTGGGCTACGAGGCGCTCACCCGCTTCGATTCCGGGCAGCGCCCGGACCTCGTCTTCGCGGACGCCTGGTCGGTCGGTCTGGGGCCCGATCTTGAGATCGCGACGCTGGAAGCGGCCGTGGCGGCGGGAAAGCAGCTGCCCACGGGCGTCTGGCTCGATCTCAACGTCTCGCCGCGCCTGCTCACGGACCCCGAGCGCCTGCGCCCGGTCCTCTGGCAGGCCGGGCGGCCCCTCGTCCTCGAGGTGACCGAGCACGAGGTGATCGAGGACTACGACCTCGTGCGCGGCGCATTCCATGCGCTCGGAAACGACGTGCGCCTCGCAGTCGACGATGCGGGGGTCGGGATCGCGAACTTCGGCCACATCATCGAGCTGCGCCCCGACTTCGTGAAGCTCGACATCAGCATGGTCCGCCGGATCAACGCCCATTTGGGACGCCAGGCCATGGTGGTGGGCATGCGCCACTTCTCGCTCACCGTGGGATGCCGCCTCATCGCCGAGGGGGTCGAGACTGTCGAGGAGGCCCGCACGCTCACTGCACTCGGCGTCGAGTTCGCCCAGGGCTACCTCTTTGGACGGCCCGAACCGGTCGAGACGTGGGCGGCAGCAAAGGCGTGATGGTGGCCCCTGTCCTTGCGGCGCCTTCTGACGACCAGTTCAGCGTGGCAGCGGCGCCCGAAGGCCGCGTCCCACCCGACTACCCGTCGGGAGGTCTTCGGCGATCGAACGGCAGAATCGGACGCGCCCGCTCTGTCGCCCCTCCCCCAAGCCGATCAGTCGAACGCCCGTGAC
>JADGPB010000235.1 GCA_017882655.1 Propionibacteriales bacterium | reverse complement strand
ATCCACGGCGATCTCCACTACGAGAACGTCCTGCGTGGCGAGCGTCGGCCCTGGCTCGTCATCGATCCGAAGGGCTTCGCCGGCGACCCTGCGTACGAGCTCGCCCCGATGCTGTGGAACCGCTGGTCCGAGCTCGGCGACGACCCCGGCGCGGGGATCCGCGAGCGCTTCTATGCCCTGGTCGATGCGTCCAACCTCGACGAGCGTCGCTGCCGGGACTGGGTGGTCGTGCGCTCGGTCGTCAACGTCTCCTGGGAGCACGTGGCGGCTGCGGGTCGCCCGCTGAGCGACGCGCAGCACGAATGGATCACGCGGTGCATCACGACGGCGAAGGGGATGCAGGACATCTGACGCCTTGCTGCGGGGCGGGGTGTACGAGCACCAGGGCTCCCGCCTAGCCTGGACCCCATGACGATGGAACCTTCGGATGTCGGGCCCAAGTACGGTGGCCACCTCCCGGTGACCGAGATGGATCGCGCCGAGGCGATGGCGCTGCTCGATGCGGCGAAGACCCACGGCTACCTCAGCACCGACGAGTACGAGCACCGGACGCTCGCCGTGCAGTCCGCCGCCAACCGCGACGACCTCCGGCCGGTGACCCGCGACCTGGCGAACGTCACGCAGAGCCCGGCCACCTACGCCCAGATCCCGACTTCCTACCCCGTCGCTCGCCCGTCCGGTGTCGCCCAGGAGTCACTCGTCAAGGTCGGCTTCTTCAGCGGCGCGACGCTCGCGGGCCGCTGGGACACGCCGTCCCAGGTGCACTGCTACGCAGCATTCGGGGGCGTGGACATCGACTTCACCGATGCCGTCTGGACCTCCGACGAGGTGGTTATCGACGCGTACGCGGTGTTCGGAGGCGTCAACGTCAAGGTGCCCGACGGCGTGGAGGTCATCGACCGTACGTTCGCGATCTTCGGCGGCACGTCGGTGAAACGCACCACGCCTGGCACCCGACGGATCATCGTCAGGGGCCTAGCGTTGTTCGGCGGGATTGACGTCAAGGGACCCGACACGAACTAGTCAGATCTTGCGGATCCGTACCCACTCGATGTGGTGGGCGAGGCCCTTGCGCAGGACGACTGTGGCGCGACCGCGGGTCGGGCGGATGTTCTGTACGAGGTTGGGGCCGTTGACCGTGTCCCACACGGCGCCGGCGGTCTCGACCGCATCCTCCTCGGTGAGATCGGCGAAGCGGGTGAAGTACGAGCTGGGGTCGCGGAACGCGGTCTCTCGAAGGTGCAGGAACCGGTCGACGTACCAGGCCCGGATCGCCCGCTCCGACGCATCCACGTAGACGCTGAAGTCGAAGAAGTCGCTCACGGCCAGCGCCACGGATCCGTCGACACGCGGTCTCGAGGGCTGCAGCACGTTGAGGCCCTCGACGATGAGGATGTCGGGCTGGTTCACGGTGATCGTCTCGCCCGGCACGATGTCGTACACGAGGTGCGAGTACACGGGCGCGGTCACACCTTCCTCGCCGGATTTCACGTCGCGCACGAACCGTACGAGCGCTCGCCGGTCGTACGACTCCGGGAAGCCCTTTCGTTCGAGCAGCCCGCGCCGCTCGAGCTCGGCGTTGGGGAGGAGGAACCCGTCGGTCGTCACCAGATCGACGCTCGCGCCCTCGCGCCGCAGCAGCTCACGCAGCAGCCGGGACGTCGTCGACTTGCCGACCGCGACCGAGCCGGCGACGCCGATGACGAACGTCGTCTTGCGTTCCGACAAGCGCAGGAACTCGTTCTGGTCTCGGTAGAGGAGGCCCTTGTGCTCGATGTAGAGGTTCACGAGCTCGGTCAGCGGCAGGTAGACCTGACGCACCTGATCGAGGTCGATGGGGTCGCCCGTAGAGCGGATGTTGGCCAGTGTCTGCTCGGACAGGTCGAGCTCATGGTGCCGCGCGAGCTCAGCCCAGTGGGAACGTCGAAGGGTCAGGTACGGACCGTACGGGTCGTCCTCCGGCTCGTCCATGTGCCACCTCCAGCCGGAACCCTCTCAAGCGCCGCCCATGCCTGTCCATCCGACACGGCATACGGATGGCATCTGTCCCGCGCATTGGCGCGAACGACCGGGCAGACACGTGGTGATAGACGGCCAGAATCACGACAGCGTGGTCTGAACATCGACCCCGTTGGGGCCTCGTCTGTGGGCCAGCTCATCGAGAATCGTGCGCAGCCGCGCGGGGAAGCCCTCGGGCACCTGCGTCGGGAGCCCTTCCACATCGAACCATGCGACTGCTTCGCTCTCGAGGCTGACCACGGGCACGGCGTCTACGTCGGCGAATGCCACATACCCCACATCCCAGTGGACCCGACACGCCCCGAAGTCACTGCTCAGCGAGTGGCGGTCGAGGTCTAGAGGCACACCGCCGAACGAACGGAGTTCGGTGATGCCACCCTCCTCGCGGGCTTCCCGGTAGGCCGCTGCGGCGACCGAGGCGTCTCCAGGTTCCACGTGGCCGCCCAGCTGCACCCAGAACTGGCCCTTGCGGTGGAAGCAGAGAAGCACCCGGGACAGGTCGGGCGTGAGGACGAAGCAACTGCCGGTGAGGTGCTCCGGGCCACCATTTCGGGCGAGCGCCGGGTCGCCCGTCGTACGCACGAAGGACTCGTACTCACCTTTCAGCCGCCGCTGAGCCGGGGCCGCTGGTGACCACGTGTCCAAGGCGGCGAGGATCTCGCGTGCGGGCATCGTCATGGCGGGCTCTGGATCACCTGGCCAGACTACCGACGCGAACTGCTTCTCAGCCGGTGTCGAGGAGCTCCTGTACGTGGCACATGGCCTTCCGGATCGGCGTTGGGCCGCCCCGTCTCATCAGCCTCCCCGATGAGCGCGGTCTTCAGAGCGCTCACTCGACGTTCCGCCTCGACGAGCTTCTCGACCCAGGAGAGCCGATCCGCATCGGAGGAGTCCGTCCGGTCCGTCACGCGGACCGTCTCCAACCCTGACAGCACGTCATCCAGCACCGCACAGACCGAGGTCCGTGGTGCCGTGGTGCTTGCCGTCGTGCCCATTTACCTACTATAATCGAACGTAAGGATGAATACAAGAGGATGCAGCAATGAGATCTGAGAAATCCGCGGATGTTCCTGCCGCGCGACGATCGGACGCCCCACGCCTGGGCACGATCCGTACGAGGGGACGGGGAGCATCGTTCCGGGCACCGCCGGAGCGTGAGAGTCGAGTACAAGTAGAGTCCTGGCCATGTGCGGAATCGTGGGATACGTCGGATCGCGGGCGGCCGAGGAGGTCGTCATCGGCGGTCTACGGCGCATGGAGTACCGGGGGTACGACTCCGCCGGCATCGCCATCGTCACCGACTCGGGCCTCGTCATCGTCAAGAAGGCCGGCAAGCTCGGGAACCTCACCACGGAGCTTGCGGCGAATCCGCTGCCGCCATCGACCCAGGGCATCGGCCACACTCGCTGGGCGACGCACGGCGGCCCGACGGACGGCAACGCCCACCCGCACGCCTCGCAGACCGGGCGGGTCGCGGTCGTCCACAACGGCATCATCGAGAACTTCGCCTTGCTCCGCGCGGACCTGGAGGCCGAGGGCGTCACCTTCGCCAGCGAGACCGACACCGAGGTCGCCGCGCAGCTGCTCGGCCGTGAGGTCGAGCGCTCCGGATCGCTCGTCGAAGCCATGCGCGCAGTCTGCAACCGGCTCCAGGGCGCGTTCACCTTGGTCGCGGTCGACGCCCTCTCCCCGGACCGTCTCGTCGCCGCCCGCCGCAACTCGCCGCTCGTCGTCGGCGTCGGCGAGGGGGAGATGTTCCTCGCCTCCGACGTGGCGGCGTTCATCGAGTACACCCGTGAGGCCGTCGAGCTCGGCCAGGACCAGGTCGTCGAGGTCACCCCCGAGGGCTACGAGGTGACCACCTTCACGGGCGAAGCGGCTCCCTCCCACCCGTACCACATCGACTGGGACCTCTCGGCTGCCGAGAAGGGCGGCTACGACTGGTTCATGCGCAAGGAGATCTTCGAGCAGCCGCGCGCCGTGGCCGACACGCTGCTCGGGCGCCTGGATGCCGAGGGCAGGCTCGTCCTCGACGAGATCCGCATCGACGACGCCGAGCTGCGCCGCGTCGACAAGATCGTCATCGTGGCTTGTGGGACCGCGTTCTATGCGGGGCTCGTGGCGAAGTACGCCATCGAGCACTGGACGCGCGTCCCCTGCGAGGTCGAGATCGCGTCGGAGTTCCGTTATCGCGACCCGATCATCACCCCGACCACGCTCGTCGTGACGATCTCCCAGTCCGGCGAGACGGCCGACACGCTGATGGCGATCCGTCACGCGCGGGAGCAGCACGCAAAGGTGATCGCGATCTGCAACACCAACGGTTCGACGATCCCGCGCGAGTCGGATGCGGTGATCTACACGCATGCCGGGCCCGAGATCGGGGTCGCCTCGACGAAGGGCTTCACGACCCAGATCGTCGCTTGCTACCTGCTCGGGCTGTACTTGGCGCAGGTCAAGGAGACGAAGTACGGCGACGAGATCCGCGACCTGCTGGGCGAGCTCGAGGAGCTCCCGGCGAAGATGCAGCAGGTGCTCGACGGCATCGACCAGATGGCCGGTCTCGCCCGCGACTTCATCGGCTGCAAGTCGCTGCTGTTCCTCGGCCGCCACGTCGGCTACCCGGTCGCGCTCGAAGGGGCGCTCAAGCTCAAGGAGCTCAGCTACCTGCACGCCGAGGGCTTCCCGGCCGGCGAGCTCAAGCACGGCCCGATCGCGCTCGTCGAGGACGGGCTCCCCGTTTTCGTCGTCGTCCCGCCGCAGGGCCGCGACCAGCTGCACGACAAGGTGGTGTCGAACATCCAGGAGGTACGGGCTCGGGGTGCGCTCACCGTCGTACTCGCGGAGAAGGGCGACGACGAGGC
>JADGPB010000234.1 GCA_017882655.1 Propionibacteriales bacterium | reverse complement strand
GCCGCCCTGCGGGTACGAGCGGGTGGCGCCACGTGGACCGTGACCGATGAGCTGTACGGACTCGTGACACGCGAGGTCGACGACTTCGTCCTGCGTCGGGGCGACGGCACGTACGCGTACAACCTCGCCGTGGTCGTCGACGACGGCGATCAGGGTGTCGACCAGGTGGTCCGCGGCGACGACCTGCTCTCCAGCGCCCCGCGGCAGGCGTGGCTCGCCCACCAGCTGGGGATCACCCCGCCGACGTACGCACATGTGCCCTTGGCTGTAGGTCCTGACGGCCGACGTCTGGCCAAGCGTGTCGGAGCGGTGACGATGACCGACCTGGCGGCTCTGGGCGTCACTCCGAACGAGGTCCTCGCCATGCTCGCTGCCTCGCTCGGCCTCGCGGAAGCGGACGAGACGGTCACACTCGACAGTCTCCTCGACCGGTTCGACCCGGCGGCCCTCCCCCGCGACCCGTGGGTCGTGGAATGAGCCCGGGCTCAGGCGTCGTACGAGAACAGGATGTCGATCACGTAGACCATGGTCTCGCCCGACTTCACGTCGATCCGCGGGTTGCCTGACGGGTACGCCTGGGCAGGCGGAACGATGAGGAGCACACGACTGCCGACGGTCTGCCCGACAAGGCCCGTCTGCCAGCCCGGGATGGTCGTGCTCAAGGCACCGTCGAGCGGCGCGTAGCCGTACGTCTGCTTGACGACCTTGCCGGTGCTCCACGCGTACTCGGCGAAGTCGACCCGGACCGTCGAGGCAGCAGTCACAGCCTTGCCCGTGCCCTTGATGAGCGGCTGGACGGCGAGCGTGCTCGGTGGCGTGGCCTTGGTGTCGATCGCCACGACCGGCGCCTTGAGGTCGCCCGAGACCGTGGGCAGACCGGAGGGCGGGGTCACCGTGGCGCCGGACGGGCCTGTGGCCGACACGGAGATGATGTCGACGATGAAGACCAGGCAGTCTCCGACCTCGATGCCGATATTGGCGTTGCCACCGTTGGAGTCGTAGCCGTCAGGGCCGGTGATGCCGATGAGGACCCGGCTACCGACCTTCTGGCCGACGACGCCGGTCTGGAAACCCGTGATGAAGCCGTTCACCGCGTAGGAGATCGGCTTGCCGGCTGTGAAGCTCTCGTCGAACACCGAGCCTGTGTAGCCGTTCGCGCCCCAGTAGTTGACCTCGATCATCGAGCTCGCGGTCACCTCGGGACCGGTTCCCTGGACCAGCGTCTTCGACTGGGTCTTGTCGACACCCCAGGGAGCCGGGATCTTCACGGTCGGGAGCTTGCCGAGGTCGCCCGTGACCGTGATCCCGTCGAGCGTGGTCGACGGCTTGATCGACGGATGCGCGGAAGCGCTCGCGGACGCGGATGCGCTGGTTGAAGCGCTGGGCGAGGCGGTCGGGATGAACTGGGTGGTCGTGGGCGACGCGCTGGACGAGGCGCTCGCCGAGGAGTGGCAAGCGGCCAGGAGGAGGGTCAGCAGCGCGACGACCAGGCCGCCCACGCGGCGGCGGCTAAACATATGCACCCGGGAAGGGTACCGGAGTCCACTGAGAGACCTGATCACGACGTCCAGTCAGAGCTTCACCGCGTCGAGCAACGCACCGAGCTCGACCGACGTGAGCTCCCGCGAGGCCCCTTGAGCGAGCTGCCCGAGCCGTACCGGGCCTATGCGGATGCGCGAGAGGCGCCGCACCGGATGGCCGACGGCGTCGAACATGCGCCGTACGACATGGTTGCGTCCTTCGTGGAGGGTCACCTCGACGAGCGACTTCGCAGGCCCCCGGCTGGTGACGGTGACCTTGTCGGGATGTACGGGACCGTCCTCGAGCGTCACTCCGTGACGGAGTCTCTTGAGCGTCGCCGCGTCGACGACTCCCTCGACCTCCGCCAGGTAGGTCTTCTCGACCTCGTACGACGGGTGGGCCAGCCGGTGCGCGAACTCGCCGTGGTTGGTGAGGATGATGAGGCCCTCGGTGTCCGTGTCGAGCCGCCCCACGTGGAACAGACGTTCCTTGCGCTTCTCGATGAGGTCGGTGAGAGTGGGCCGACCTTCTGGATCGGACATCGTCGATATCACGCCACGGGGCTTGTTGACGACGAGGTAGACGTGGCGACGCGGCGGCGGGATCCTCGCGCCGTCGACGCGGATCACGTCCCGGTCGGGGTCCACCCGCAAACCCTGCTCGGTCACGACCTGGCCGTTCACCTCGACGCGGCGGCGGTCGATCAGTATCTCGCTGGCGCGCCTGGAGGCCACTCCTGCCGCAGCGAGCACCTTCTGCAGCCTCACGCCTTCGGTCTCGGCCTCCGGATCGACGCCTGGAGCGTCGCGCTGGCGGTCCGACTGCTCACCCTCCTCGCGCCTTGGGGTGTTGCGGGGCGACCGGCCAGGTCCTGGACTACGCGGTGTTGGGGTCACGAGGCTCCTCGGGGAGTGACGATGAGATGGGTTGTGTGGCGGCGAGCAGCTCGGCCTCGAGCGTTGTGGCGTCCGGAAGGTGCGGCGCCAGCGGGGGCAGGTCGTCGAGCGAGGTGAGGCCCATGCGTTCGAGGAAGTACGTCGTCGTCGTGAACAGGACGGCACCGGAGATCGGGTCGCGTCCAGTCTCGGCGATCAGGTCGCGAGCCAGCAAGGTACGCACCACACCGTCGACGTTGACGCCGCGGACCGCGGAGATCCTGCTGCGGCTCGCAGGCTGCAGGTACGAGATCACAGCGAGCGTCTCGAGGGCCGCCTGGGACAGGCGGCCGTGCTGGCCCTCGAGCACGTACGCAGTGATCACCGGCGCGTGCTCAGGGCGCGTCGCGTACCGCCACCCACCGCCCGCGTGGCGCAGCTCGAAGCCGCGCTTCGTCTCGATGTAGAAGCGCACGAGGTGCGCCAGCGTCGCCTCGACCCTGGTGACCGGCGCCTTGAGCGCCTGAGCCAGCTCGATGGCCGGCATCGGCTCGGTGGCCATCAGCAGCAAGGCTTCGATGCCGCCCGACAGCGATTCGTCGTCGAGCTCAGCCACGTCGATCTGTTCAGTCATCTCACTCCTCGCTCGCCGGCGCTGGTGGCTCGTCGAACTCGTCGGACACCTCGACCTCGCCGACCGCGGATCCGGTCCAACGGACAACGATCTCACCAAGTGGCGTCATCTGCTCGAACTGGACCGATCCGGTCCGGAACAGCTCGAGAAGCGCCAGGAACCTAGCCACCACCGTCAGCTTGTCGGGTGCGTCGGCGATCAGGGCCCGGAACGTCGCAGATCCTGCGCGCCTGAGCCGCTCGGCCACCAGAACGGCCTGGTCGGCGACGCTGACACGTACCTGATTCATATGCGTCACGGAGACCTCGGCGATCGCGCGCGGCTCCATGGCCTGCGCGGCGAGCGCGGCGAACCCGTCCGGGGTGAGGTCGAACTCCACGTCGGGCAGCAGGCGGGAGAACTCCGGCTCAAGACCTCCCGGTCTCACGAAGTGCTGTCCCTCCGTGGCGAGCGTCGCGTCGATCCACGCGGCGACCGCCCTGAACGCCCGGTACTGAAGGAGCCGTGCGAACAGCAGGTCGCGTGCCTCCAGCAGGGCCAGGTCCTCCGGATCCTCGACCTCGCCCTGCGGCAGCAGCCGGGCCGTCTTGAGATCGAGCAGGGTCGAGGCGACGACGAGGAACTGGCTCGTCTGCTCCAGGTCCCAGTTCGTCCCCTGGGCCCGGATATGGGCGATGAACTCGTCGGTGACCGCCGCGAGCGCGATCTCCGTGACGTCGAGCTTGTGACGTGAGATCAGCCCCAGCAGTAGGTCGAACGGACCTGAGAAGTTCTCCAGGTGTACGGAAAACTGCTCGGCACGAGTGCCGACAACCGCTTCGGACATCAGTCGCCGAGTCGGGCGATCACGTCCGCTGAGTCGCCGTTCTCCTCAAGGTCTGCAAGTGCCGCAGCGATGGCCGCACGGACCAGCCGTCCCCTGTCGACGGCTATGCCCCGGGCCCGCATCGTGAGACGCGCCTGCTCCAGCTTGATCAGCTCGTCGGCCGACACGTACACGGTGATCTTCTCGTCGTGACGCACACGGCCCGATGCCGTACCCGCGGTCTGCTCCTGAGCTTCATGGCCGCCGCGAAACAGCTCGCTCGCGCCAGGAAGGCTTACGCGTCTGGGCATCGTGCGAGCACCTCCCGAGCCAGCATCCGGTACTGGTCGGCACCGCTGGAGGTGGGCGCGTACGTCGTGATCGGCTCGCCCGCCACCGTCGTCTCGGGGAACTTGATCGTGCGGCGGATGACCGTGTGGAAGACGGTCTCGCCGAATGCCTGTACGACGCGGTCGAGCACCTCACGGCTGTGCAGGGTGCGCGCGTCGAACATCGTGCCGACGATGCCGAGCATCTCGAGATCTGGGTTGAGACGGTCCTTGACCTTGTTGACCGTGTCGGTGAGGAGCGCGATCCCGCGCAGCGCGAAGAACTCGCACTCCAGCGGCGTGAGGACCTTGTCCGCTGCAGTCAGTGCGTTCACGGTCAGCAGGCCGAGTGAGGGCGCGCAGTCGATGAGGATCATGTCGTAGCCGCCGCGCTGCCGATCGAGGACCCGTTTGAGGGTCTGTTCCCGGGCGACCTCGCTGACCAGCTGCAGCTCTGCGGCCGACAGGTCGATGTTCGCGGGCAGGATGTCCATGTTCTCCACGCCGGTGGGCACGATGATGTCCGCCGGGTCGAGCGTACGGCTGAGCAGCAGGTTGTAGATCGTGCGCTCGAGCGTGTGCGGGTTGACGCCCAGGCCCACCGACGCCGAGCCCTGCGGGTCGAAGTCGACCAGCAAGATCTTGCGGCCTGTCTCCGCGAGAGCCGCTCCCAGGTTGATGGCGGTGGTCGTCTTGCCGACCCCGCCCTTCTGGTTGCACATCGCGATCACGAGCGCGTG
>JADGPB010000233.1 GCA_017882655.1 Propionibacteriales bacterium | reverse complement strand
CCCGGCACCGAGTCGACGTAGGAGGTGTGCAGCCGCGCCACGTGGAAGTCATCGTCGACGATCAGAACCCGGAGGTCATCCACGGCGCGCCGCCTTCCTACGCCCGCCCGGCGCAGCCTTGGGGAGCTCGAGCACATCTGGCAGCAGAGCGCAGAACACCGCTCCCGGCCCGCCCTGCTCTCCGGGCGCGGCGAGCCACACATCGCCCCCGAGGTTGCGGGCGATCCGTCGGGACAGGGTCAGGCCCAGGCCCTGGCCGTGCTCGGAATCGGATGAGCCCTTGCGCTCGGAGTGGCCCTCGACGAACGGCAGACCAGGGTCGCCGACGACGCCGTCTCCGGAGTCGGCAACGACGAGGTGGAGCGTGCGGTCTTCGCTCAACAGCTCGATCTCTACCCAGCGCGGCTCGCTGGATCCGTGCACGGCTGCCTCCACAGCGTTGTCGATGAGGTTGCCGAGAACGGTCGTGATGTCCTGAGGGTCGGTGACCGAGCCTCGGATGAGGGTGCCGGCCCCGACCCGGAGCAGCACTCCGCGCTCAGAGGCCTGGAATCCTTTGGCTCCGACGAACGCCTGCAAGTAGGGGTCCTGCAGCCTGTCGCCGTGCTCGACCGGGTACTTGACCGGCCCGCTCTCGAGGGTTTGGCGAAGGTAGCGGGAGGCCTCATCCACCTCGCCTATGTCGAGAAGCCCAGAGGCCGTGTGCAGGCGGTTGGCGAACTCGTGTCGCTGCACTCGCAGCGCTGACGTCAGGGCCCCGACAGCGTCGAGCTGTCTGGTGAGTTCTTCGACCTGGGTGCGGTCAAGCACGGTCAGGACCCAGCCTAGATCGCTGGTGCCGCGCAGAACCTTCCGGGCGGACACCAGCAGGACCGACGGGCCGACGACGACCTGGACCGTGAGGCTTCCGCCGGCGGTCGTTTGGTCGATGAGGCGCAGGATGGGCGCTGGGATGCTGAGGGTCCTGATCTGCCTGCCGGTCACGTTGCCGAGGCGGAGCAGGCGCCGGGCGCGGGCGTTGCAGACGGTGACCCGGCCATCGGCAGCGACCCCGACCACGCCCTCTGCGACGCCATACAGAACTACTTCTTGGTCCTGTACGAGGGTGGAGATTTCCTCCGGTTCCAGGCCGAGCGTGAGTTTCCGCAAGCGGCGAACGAGGAACGTCGAGGCGAGAACTCCCGCCAGGAGCGCTGCCACAACGGTGAAGGCGATGGGCGCGATCGCCCTCAATGAGCTCGCGAGGATCGACTCGGTGGAGAAGCCGACGCTGACCTCCCCGACCGGAGTGTGAGACGCCGTTGACCAGACCGGAACCTTCGCGCGCGCCGAGGGGCCGAGCGTTCCGGTCTCGAGGTCGACGACTTCTTTCCCAGAGAGGGCTTCGGTGGGGCTCGTGCTCACTGGCTGGCCGAGGAGTGCCGGGGTCGGATGCGACAGGCGTATGCCGTCGTCGTCGGTGACGACGACGAACAGGGCACCGGTGCGCTCGCGCATGGACTCTGCGATGGCCTGGATCGGACCGGCGCGCAACGCCTGGTTGTCGGGAAGGGAGGGGAGATCGGAAAGCTGCGTGACAAGGTCCCGCACATCAGGGTCGGCCGCGATGCTCTGGGCGACCGCGAGAGCCCTCGACTCGGTGTCGGCGGTTAGCTGCTGGTAGGTCACCCAGGTGTACAGGGTCGCGCTCAACAGGCCCACGAGCGTCAGCACGCTGATCTGCAGCAGCAGGGTCTCTGTGGAAAACGTCAGTCTGCGTGGACGATTCCGTGTGGGCTCACTTCCTCGAATCGCCACGTTTTGCCACCTCCCTGTAGCAGACCAGCACGAACGCGAGGCGGCCTCCCGTCCAGTGAGCACAATGCGCAAAACCCGGCAAAAGCCTTCTATTGCGACCAAGTCGAGGAAACCCGACCGCTCGTACTTTCAACTATACGATCCCGACAACCGACCCGGTGAAGCAGTCAGTCAAGGGAGACGAAATGAACAAGTACAGCCCGATCGCGCCGAGGATCGGCAGGATCCGATGAGCGAGACCACTCGGCTTTTCGAAACCAGACTGGCCGACGTCGATCCCGCCATCGAGCTGCGAGGCGTGACCAAGCGATTCACCACCCCCGATGGATCGCTGTATACAGCCACCTCGGACATGGACCTGCGGGTCGAACCGGGCGAGTTCTGCGCGATCGTCGGACCGACCGGATGCGGCAAGTCCACCTCGCTCACCCTCATCTCCGGCCTGGAGACACCAACCGCAGGAACCGTAGAAGTGCACGGACAGGTGGTGAAAGGCATCACCCCAGGCGTCGGCTTCATGTTCCAGACTGACGCGATCCTGCCGTGGAAGACCGTGCTCGACAACGTCGCGATGGGACCACGCTTCCGCGGGGTACCTGGGAAGGAAGCCGATGCCAACGCGCACGAATGGGTACGCCGAGTCGGCTTGTCCGGTTTCGAGGACCGCTTCCCTCACCAGCTCTCAGGAGGTATGCGCAAGCGCGTCGCACTCGCCCAAAGCCTGATCAACGAGCCAGCAATCCTCCTCATGGATGAGCCGTTCAGCGCACTCGACGTGCAGACCAGGGCGATCATGTCGAACGAGCTGCTACAGCTCTGGGACCAGACGCGCCCAGCCGTCGTGTTCGTCACCCACGACCTCGAAGAAGCCATCGCCCTCGCCGACAAGGTCGTCGTCATGACAGCCGGCCCCGGAGGCACCGTCAAGGCCGTCTTCCCGATCGACCTCCCGCGCCCCCGCGTCGTGCAGGAGATCCGATTCCAGAAGCGGTTTGTCGACCTCTACCAGCAGATCTGGGAGGCGCTTCGCGAAGAGGTCGACATCGCGTACAGCCAGACGACCTCAGCGGAGAGTGCAGCATGACCATGACCACGACCAAACCCACCACGACCACCACCCCCCAGACCGCGACCGCAACCACACGCGCCGCCGTCGCCGCAGCCGACGAAGCGGCCGGTGTGCGGGCCTACCAGATTCGCCAGCGCAACCACCGCATCCGGGTTCACATCACCCAGGCCATAGTCCTCGTGGTCATCATCGGGGGCTGGGAGCTCGGCATCGGCGCTGACCCGCAGAAGATCATCCTCTATGGGCACCCGAGCGGCATCGTCAACCAGCTGGTGACCTGGGCCACCCAGGGCACCGCTCTCGGGCCGCTCTGGGTGCAGGTCGTCACCACGATCGAGGAAGCGCTCATCGGGTTCGTGATCGGCACGGTGCTGGGGATCGTCTGCGGCATCGCGCTCGGCCGCATCCACTTCCTCGCCGAGGTGTTTGGTCCGTTCATCAAGGTGCTCAACTCGATTCCCCGCATCGTGCTCGGCTCGGTCTTCGTGCTGGCGCTCGGTCTCGGGATCGAGTCGAAGATCCTGCTGGTCATCGTTCTCGTCTTCTTCGGCGTCTTCTTCAACGCCTTCCAGGGCGTACGGGAAGTGGACCGCAACCTGATCGCGAACGCGGCCATACTCGGCGCATCGCGCTGGCAGGTGACGCGGCAGGTCGTGCTGCCGTCAGCCTTCACCTGGATCATCGCGAGCCTGCACGTGAGCTTCGGCTTCGCACTGATCGGCGCCATCGTGGGCGAGTTCCTCGGCGGCCAGCAGGGCCTCGGCCAGCTCATCCGCGAATCGCAGGGCACGTTCAACGCCAACGGCGTCTGGGCAGGCATGGTCATCATCGGCGTCTTCGCGCTGATTGCCGAGTTCGGCATCGGCCGACTCGAGCGCCGGCTCCTGCGCTGGCGACCCCCTCAGCTCAACAGCTCCGAAACCGCCGGTCTCTGAGCATTCCCCAGCACCACTCATCACAACACCAACAGGAGAATCCAATGAGGGAACATCTCACTACCCGCAGTCGCAGGCGCATCCTGTATGTGCCTAGCCTCGCGGTCGCCGCGGCACTGGCGCTCGTAGGCTGCAGCAGCGGAGGAGGCGCCGCCGCCCCGACGGCGGGCGCCACAACCGACTCGGCGAACGGCAACGTCAGCATCATGGTCGGCGGCCTGAACAAGCAGATCTACCTGCCGTTCAAGCTGGCCGAAGGCCTCGGCTACTACAAGGAACAGGGCCTCAACGTCACCCTTTCCGACGAGCCGGCCGGCGTGGACGCGACAGCGAACATGATGGCGGGCAAGGTCGACGGCGTCGGAGGGTTCTACGACCACACCATCGACCTGGCCGGCCTCGGCCAGCAGGTCGAGTCGGTCGTCAACATGCTCGTCACCCCTGGTGAGGTCGAGCTCTGCCGCAACGACCTGAAGGGCACGGTCAAGTCGGCCGCCGACTTCAAGGGGCTGAACCTGGGCATCACGGACGTCGGATCGTCGACGGACTTCCTCACGCAGTACCTGACCAAGAAGGCCGGCGTCGACCCGACAACGACCCACCGGATCGGCGTACAGTCCGGCGCCACGCTCATCGGCGCGCTCGACCACAAGAACGTCGACTGCGCCATGACAACCGAACCGACCGTCTCAACGGCACTGGCCGGCGGCAAGGTGTTCATCCTTCTCGACATGCGCAGCCCCGATGGCACCGCCGCGGCGCTGGGCGGAACCTATCCGGCGACGTCGCTCTACATGTCGACAGCGTTCGTCAACAAGAACCCGATCACCGTGCAGAAGCTCGTCAACGCGTATGTGAAGACCCTCAAGTACATCCATGACAACGACGGCGCGACAGTGGTCACGAAGATCCCGGCGGACTACTACGCCGGGGCGGGCAAGGATGCCTGGATCAAGGCCTTCGATTCGGAGAAGGGCATCTACAACCCGACCGGCATCATGCCGCCGAACGGCCCGCCGACGAACCTGAGCGTGCTGAGCCTGTTCAACAAGGACGTGCAGGGCAAGACCATCGACTTGACCAAGACCTACACGGACAAGTTCGTG
>JADGPB010000232.1 GCA_017882655.1 Propionibacteriales bacterium | reverse complement strand
GTTGATGGTGGCCACGATGAGACCCTTCGGGACCGCGGAGACGGACGTGTACGGGACGCCCGAGGCGTCGACGAGGTCGAAGCCGCTGCCCGAGGAGACGGCGTACACAGCCGCACGCTCGGTGACCGCGATCTTCACCTTGTTCGGCACCACCCGCGTGACGGTGACGTCGGCGACCGGCTTCAGCAGCTTGACGCGCGCCGCAATCGCAGCGGTGTCGAGACGCGCCAGCGGTGTGCCGAGCGGGACCTGAGCAGCGGCCGTGACTTGATCAGCGGTGAGGACCGATGTCCCCATCACGGACACCGTCGTCGCGGCGAACGCCTGCGAGAAGAAGATCACCCAGACACCTCCGGCCACCACAGCGACGGCGACCAGGGCGACCGCCACCCGAAGGATCCGGCGGCGAAGCTGCTGCCGCCGCCGGTGGGCGAGCCGTACGGACGCGTCGGCGGTACGCGGACGGTCAGCCACGTCCCGCCTCGAGGAGCCTCGCCAGGGCCGGGCCGGCCGTCGTGATGTCACCGGCACCCAACGTGAGGATGAGGTCGCCGTCCCGCGCCAGCTCGGCGAGCGCCGCGGGTACGTCGCTGAGCGCCGGCACGTACAAGACGTCGGCTCCCGCGCCACGCGCCGCCGCGACGACGAGCTCGCTCGAGACGCCCGGCATGGGCTCCTCACGCGCCGCGTACACGTCGGTGAGCATCACGACGTCCGCTGCTGCTAGGGCTCTGCCGAAGTCCACGGCGAAGTCGCGCGTCCGGCTGTACAGGTGGGGCTGGAAGCACGCGACGACCCGTCCGGCACCAGCCGCGCCTCGCGCCGCCCTCAGCGTCGCGGCGATCTCGGTGGGATGGTGCGCGTAGTCGTCGACGATCCTGATGCCGCCGACCTCCGCCACGAGCTGGAACCGACGCTCCGTGCCCGCGAACCGCGACGCACCGTCGAGCAGCTGCTGCGGATCGAGCCCCAGGTAGTGGCCCACAGCGAACGCGGCCGCCGCGTTGTGCAGGTTGTGGCGGCCCGGGAAGGAGAGCCTGAGCTCCCCCGTACCGCCCGGCCACATGATGGTCGCGCTCGCCTTCGCGCCGTCATCCACGATGTCGGTGAGCCGGATGTCCGCGCTCTCGCTCTCCCCCACGGTCGTCACAGGGCTGCTGCCGCCCTCGAGCGCCACGGCCAGCCGTTGGCAGCCCGGGTCGTCGGCGTCGAGGATGACCACTCGCACCGTACGCGAGGTGCAGAACTGGACGTACCCCGCTGCGTACGCCTCGGGCGTGCCCCAGTTGTCGAGATGGTCCGACTCGACGTTCGTGACGACGGCGACGACCGTCGGGTACTGCCGGAAGCTGCCGTCGGACTCGTCGGCCTCGACGACGAACGTCGATCCGGCACCGAGGTGCGCGCTCGACCCGGAGGACTGCAACGGCGCCCCGACGACGTACGTTGGGTCGGCGCCGGCAGCCGTAAGCATCACCGCGGTCATCGCGGACGTGGTCGTCTTGCCGTGCGTTCCGGTGATCGAGATCGCCGTGCGGCCGAGCATGAGGGCGGCCAGCGCCGCGCTGCGGTGCCAGACGAGCAGCCCCTTGTCGCGGGCGGCGGCCAGCTCCGGGTTGGACTCCTTGACCGCGCTGGACACAACCACGGTACGAGCGTTGCCGATCTGCTCCGCGCGATGCCCCACGTACGTGCGGATCCCGCACGCCCCGAGCCTCCGCAGCGCCGGCGAGTCCGCCTGGTCGGAGCCCGTGACCTCGATGCCACGCTCGGCGTACAGCTGGGCGATGCCGCTCATGCCCGCACCGCCGATCGCAATGAAGTGCACCGGGCTGACGACGTCGGCAGGAAGAACGGGGATCGGATCGAGCAGTGTCATCGTCGTGCCGCCTCGAGGACGATCGCCGCGACCCGTTGCGCCGCATCGGCCGGGACGAGCCCGCGGCCGGCCGCGGCCATCCGGGACAGGGCGTCGGGGTCCTTGATGATCCGCAGGACCTCGTCCCGCAGCCTGTCGGGCGTGAGCTCTCGGTCGGCGATCAGCACGCAACCGCCCGCCGCGACCAGCGACGCCGCGTTGCGCGCCTGCTCGCCGTTGCCGTGCGGCAAGGGGACGAAGATGCCGGGCAGGCCGACGACCGCTGTCTCGACCACCGTCCCGGCGCCCGAGCGCCCGACCATGAGATCGGCCGCGGCGTACGCGCGGTCCATGGCGGTCACGTACGCGACCGGCTCGTACACAGCCCCGGCGCCCACGTCCGTACGCGCGATCGTCGTCGCCGTCATGTTCTTCGGCCCGAGCACGTGCAGGATCGACACCCCCGCAGCGAGCAGGTCGGACATCGCCCCCTCGACCGCGCGATTGATGCTCGCAGCGCCCTGGGAACCGCCGCTGACCAGCAGTACGGGACCGGTGCTGGGCAGCCCGAACTCGCGCCGTGCGGCATCGCGGAGAGCCGCCCTGTCCAGCCCTGAGATCGCGGCACGTACCGGCAGGCCCACGTACTCCTGCCTGGGCAACGTCGTCTCCGGGAAGGAGACGCACACGCGATCAGCGAAGCGGGCAGCGATCCGGTTCGCCAGCCCTGGCAGCGGGTTCTGCTCGTGGACGACGACGGGGATCCGCATCGCCTTCGCCGCGAGGTACACCGGCAGCGATGCGTACCCTCCGAAGCCCACGACGACCTGGGCCTTGTGCTTCTTGAGGATCCGACGCGCGGCGATGACGGCGCCTGCGAGCCGGCCGGGCATCGTGATGAGGTCGAGGTTGAGCTGACGCGGGAAGGGCACCGCGGGGATGAACGTGAGATCCAGTCCCGCCTGCGGGACGACCGTCGACTCGATCCCCTTCGGTGTGCCGACGCAGGCCAGCGTCACGTCGGGGTCGGCGGCGCGCAACGCCTCGGCGGTCGCGACCATGGGCGAGATGTGCCCGGCAGATCCGCCGCCGGCGAGGATGATGCTGACCACGCCGACCTCCTAACCCCGTCCGTCCACCACCGCGGTGACGCGCGCCTTGCTGGCGCTACGACGCCGCGCCAGCACCTTACGTGCTGCGGGCTCCTGCCGGGCGCACGAGACCAGGAGTCCCACCGCGGCCATGGTGGCCAACAGGCTGGATCCACCGTACGAGACGAACGGAAGCGTCACACCGACGACAGGCAGCAACCGAAGGACAACAGCCATGTTGAGCGCGGCCTGGATGAGGAACCACGCGCCGATGCCGGCGGAGACGTGGCGGCAGAACGGGTTGTCCGAGCGGGTGGCGATGCGAAACGCGGTCGCGACGAGCACGGCGAACAGGAAGATCACCACGATCGTGCCGACGAGGCCGAACTCCTCGCCGATCACCGCGAAGACGTAGTCGCTGTGGGCCTCGACGAGCATGCCCCACTTCTGCTTGGAGTTGCCCAGCCCGACGCCCCACCAGCCGCCCGACGCCAGCGCGTACATCGCCCGCAGCGGTTGCGCGTTGATGCCCTCGATGTCGCTCGTGGGGTTGAGGAAGCCGACGATCCGGCTCATGCGATTCGGGGAGAAGACGGTCATCGCTGCGATGATCAGTCCAGCGCCGCTGGCCCCGGCGACCAGCAGGCGCAACGGCGTCCCGGCGAGGAACAGCACGAGGCTGACCATCAGCGACAGCACCATCGCGGTCCCGACGTCCTTCTGCAGCAGGACAAGGCCGATCACCGCGCCGGAGAACATCAGGTACGGGACCAGCTCCTTGGGCCTGTCGAGCAGCTTCTCCTTGCGGGTGAGCTGATCCGCCCCCCACAGCAGGAGAGCGAGCTTGGCGAACTCCGACGGCTGCAAGCGCGTCCAGGGCGAGCCGAACTGGACCCAGTTCCTGTTTCCGTTCACGGTGACCCCGAGCGGTGTGAACGTCAGCATGAGAAGGATCAACGTGACGATGAGCGCCGGCCAACCGATCGAGCGCAGGAGCTTCGGCGACACACGGGTCAGCAGCCAGGCGACGCCGAGCCCGATGGCCAGGAACATCACCTGGCGTTTGGCGAAGTAGTACGGGTCGCCGTAGTTCACTTCGGCATAGACGCTCGATGCCGAGAGCACCATGAGGACGCCCAGCCCGGTCAGCAAGCCGCAGGTCGTGAGCACCAGGTAAAGGCTGGCGAGCGGAGTGTCGAGCGCGTGACGGATGAGGCCCTTGTTGCGAGACTCGGTGCGGACCGTCCTAGGGGAAGTGAGGACTGTCATGAGGCGGCCTCAGCCGGTCCCGGTGGGATGTGTGACAGCGGCCACAAAGGCGTCGCCCCTCGCGTCGTAGCCCGAGTACATGTCCTTCGAAGCGCATCCGGGGGCGAGCAGGACGGTGTCACCAGGTTGCGCCAGGGAGCGCGCAGCGCGTACCACCTCGTCCATCGCCCCAGTGTCGGTGCTGTCCACGACGATCACGGGGACCTCGGGCGCGTGTCGGGCCAGGGCCTGGCGGATGTGGTCACGATCGACCCCGAGCAGGACGGCCCCCCGCAGCCGATCCTTGTGACGCGCGACCAGCTCATCGAACGAGGTGTTCTTCGCCTGACCACCCGCGATCCAGACGACCGGCGAGAACGCCCTCAGCGAGCTGTCGGCCGCGTGAGGGTTCGTCGCTTTGGAGTCGTCCACCCAGCGGATCCCGTCCTGCTCGGCGACCGTCTGGATCCGGTGACCGCCGATCGTCAGCGACCGCAGGCCCTTGGCCACGGCTGCTGGGGGCACGCCGAAGGAGCGAGCGAGGGCCGCCGCGGCGAGGGCGTTGGCGATGTTGTGGGGAGCGTTGGGTACGACGTCGGCGACCTTCGCGATCTCGATCGCGGAGTCCCGACGCTGCGGGATGAACGCCCGGTCGACGAGCAGGTCGTCGACGACGCCGAGCATCGAGATCGCCGGCACGCCGGTGGTGAAGCCGA
>JADGPB010000231.1 GCA_017882655.1 Propionibacteriales bacterium | reverse complement strand
GCGTGGGTCCGGACGCACCAGCGGGCCGTGATGCGCGCAGGCGGGATCCTCATGATGCTCGTCGGTCTCGCGCTGGTCACCGGCTGGTGGGACGCATGGATGGCCGGGCTTCGGCAGTGGGCGTCCGGATTCGAGGCACCGATCTGATGGCGAAACGTCCAGACCCCCGCGACGTCACAGGCGAACGTTTGCCTGTGACGTCGGAGGTGAGCCCTGATGCGGTCCATGCCGAGCAGGTCGAGGAGCTAGACGAGGACGGGCTGACCGCGGACGACCCGGGGATCGCGGGTTCACGGGCGCGACGACCCGCGGCCGAGGTCGCACCACCGGGCGGGTTCAGGGGTTCGCTGAGGTTTGCGTGGGCCGTCTTGACCAGCATGCGTACGGCGATCATCCTGCTGCTCCTGCTGGCCGTCGCCGCGATCCCCGGCGGCATCCTGCCGCAGCGCCCCGTGAACCCGTTCGCGGTGACGCAGTGGCTGTCCAACCACACGAAGCTCGGCCCGTTCTTCGACAAGATCGGGATGTTCGACGTCTACCACACGCCGTGGTTCTCCTCGATCTACCTTCTGCTGTTCGTCTCGCTCGTGGGCTGCATCGTGCCGCGGACCGCGATCTATCTCCGTGCCGCCCGTGCGCCCGCCGCCACGCCACCGCGCACGGTGTCGAAGATGTCCGGCGCGTCGGCGTACAGCTCCTCGCTCTCAGCCGATGAGTTCCTCTCGCAGGCACAAGCGTCGATGCGCAAGCGTCGGTACCGGGTGCGGCGGGTCGGCGATACCGTCTGTGCCGAGCGCGGCTACGCGCGCGAGCTCGGCAACCTGACGTTCCACGTGGCGCTGCTCGGGGTGCTGGTGGCGATCGGGTACGGGTCGCTGCTGGGCCACTCGGGCACCGCGATCGTGGTCGAGGGGCAGGGCTTCTCGAACACGCTCACGCAGTACGACGACATCACCGCCGGCGCCGCGTTCAACGGCCAGCTGGACCCGTTCACCGTGAAGCTCGATGCGTTCCACGTGAAGTACGAGACGGGGCCGGTCCAAACGGGCGCCGCGCGCGAGTTCAAGGCCGACGTGACGGTGACCGACCCGTCTGGCACCCGAACCGACAGCATCGAGGTCAACAAGCCGCTCACCATCGGGAGCACGAAGGTGCATCTGGTCGGGCACGGCTATGCGGCAGTGGTGACCGTACGGGACGGGAACGGCAACGTCGCGTACTCCGGTCCGGTCGTCTTCCAGCCGCTCGACTCGAACCTCAAGTCGGCGGGCGCGATCAACGTGCCGGACGCTCGGCCGCAGCGGATCGGGCTGGAGGGGTACTTCCTGCCGACGGCGTCGGTGGGTCATTCCGGGCCGGTGTCGCTGTTCCCCGAGGCGCTCAAACCGCAGCTGTTCTTGACCGCGTGGTCTGGGCCGCCGAAGGCGGAGAGCGGCGTGCCGTCGAGCGTGTTCGCCCTTGACAAGACGGGAATGACGCAGCTCACCCAGGACGGCGACCTGCTGCGGATGCAGCTCTCGCCTGGTGATTCGTTCGTGCTGCCGAACGGGCTCGGGCTCGTGACGTTCGACGGCTGGCAGCGCTGGGTGAAGCTGCAGGTGTCGAGCACGCCGGGCATGGGCGCGATCCTCGCGTTCGTCCTGCTGGCCGTCGCCGGCATGGCGGTCAGCCTGTCCATCAAGCCGCGCCGTGCGTGGCTGATGGTGGACGGCGACCAGGTCTGGACCGCCGGCACGGACCGAGTCGACGGCCGCTCCGGAGTCGGTGAGGACATCGCCGCGACTGCGGCAGAGCTCGGCCTCGAGCGCCCCCCGCCGAATCCCTGATCGGGCAGGGTGAGGACTTTCGGGAGTTCTCAAGGCAGGATGGGTCCGCAACGACGATGAGAGGGCGTACGGGATGACGGTGGCGAGCTTCTCGGCATTGGCGATCGTGACGGCGGCGGTGCTGTACCTGATGGCGCTGGTGTTCCACACCCTCGAGTGGGCGCTGGCCCGCAACGTCGAGGCGACGGTGACTGAATCGGTAGCCGCCGACGGCAAGGGCGGCGTCGCGTTGCTCGACAAGCCCTCAGCCGAGCACGTACCGCCTCGCAAGGCCGACGTGTACGCGCGGATGGGGTTCAACCTCACCATCCTCGCCGCCGCGGTGGACCTCGTCGGCATCGTGGCCCGCGGCATCGCGGCGCACCGTGCGCCGTGGGGCAACATGTACGAGTTCGTGACGACGGCAGCCGTCGTGGTGGCTGCGCTGTACTTCTTCGGCGTCTGGAAGTGGGGGCTGCGCTGGCTCGGGCTGCCGGTCACGCTCCTCGGCGCCATCCTGAACGGCCTTGCCGCGACCGTGTTCTATGTCGCCGTCGCCCCCCTCGTACCGGCTCTGCACTCCGTCTGGTTCATGATCCACATCCTGGCGGCCATCGTGTCCGGCGCGGCCTTCTCGATCGGCGGCGTGGCAGCGATCCTGTACCTCATCCAAGCCCGCGCCGAGCGCAAGGGCACGGTGAAGGGCTACCTCGCCCGGCTCCCCACCGCCGACGTCATCGACCGCATGGGCTACCGACTGCTGGCGTTCGCGTTCCCCCTGTGGACGTTCACGATCGCCGCCGGTGCCATCTGGGCCGAGTACGCCTGGGGCCGCTACTGGGGCTGGGACCCCAAGGAGACCTGGTCGCTCGTCACCTGGGTCATCTTCGCCGGCTACCTCCATGCCCGCGCCACCGCCGGCTGGAAGGGAAGGCGGGCCGCCATGCTCGCGATCCTCGGGTTCGCGATGTTCTGGTGGAACTTCATCGGCGTCAACCTCGTGTTCGCCGGACTCCACTCGTACGCGGGCATCTGAGGCGAGCGTACGGTGGGGCCATGACTGACTCCGGACGCCTCTCCTACCGCGTGATCACTGGCCCCGACGACCCCAAGTTCTGCGAGCGTGTGACGCAGGCCCTTCGCGATGGCTACGAGCTGTACGGGTCGCCCGCCGCGACGTTCGAAGGTGAGCGCGTCATCGTCGCCCAGGCCGTGATCCTGCCGGAGGCCCGCCCCGCCCGGGGCTGACCGGGTCGGCGATCGGCCGGGGTTCAGGCCAGGTCAGTGCCGAGAGCCCACGAGGTCTTGGATCGCCGCGACGGCCGTTGCTACCCCGTCCTCGCCGGCCATCTGGGCGGCGATCGCTGCGGCGGGCTCGCGCGCAGGTACGGTCTCGCGAAGGGCGGCCTTGTACGCCTCCCAGCCGGACCTCGGGTCGACGGGCTTCGTGGCGGCGCCCACCCCGTACAGACGCTCTCCCCAGAACCGCTGGGATGGGTTGAACGGTACGGGAATGGACGGGATACCGGACCTCGCCGCAGCATGTGCCCTTGTCGCGTCGCACTCGAACACCAGAGCGCCGCAACGGCTGAACAGCCAGTCGTCGGGTACGGACTCGATGCGATGCACGTTCTCCGGCAGGTCGTCCGCGAGTGTCAGCGAACCGGCGTCGAGCAGGATCCGGTACGTGTCGGCCCAGGCCTCGAGGATCGCCTCCAGAGCGTATTCCGCGAGTGATCCCGCCGTGCCCCCGAAACCCACATAGATCGGCCGGTCGCCGACGGCGAGGAACGCTTCGAGCTTCGTGTCGGGCGTCCATCCCTGTTCGTCCGCCAGCCACCACTCGCCCGTCACCATGACGCGTCCGGCATCCCAGTCAGCAGGTGTCGGTACGAGGGTGGGCGACCAGGCGCCGAGTACCGGCAGCTCGTGGAACGGGTTTCCCATGGGCGCAAGTCCCATAGCACGCCTGGCCTGATTGACCTCGCGGCTGTCGCGTACCCACCCCATCACGTCCACCATGGACCCGACGACTCGGTTCAGCTTCTCCGGCGGCCGCAGCTTCCACGCAGGGGCGAACTCCCGGGTCGGCAGTGGAGGTTCGACGGCGGCGACCGCGCCGACCGCGCCCACCAGCTCCGCCGCGGAGACTGCCCACGCGCCGGCCGAGCCCAACCCGACCACGACATCCGAGCCGCCTGCCGCTTCGGCGATCGACTCGATGTCGTACACGCCAGGCGATGCTTCGCCCGCAGCGACCGCCTCATGCCCCGCGGCCGAGAGGCCGACACCGAGCGCGGCCACAGCCCGTACCTGCCGTGTTGACGCGACGATCGTGACTTTCATCGGTCGGGCGCCACCTGGAGCAGGGCGTTCTCGAGCACCTCCGTGAGCGCCGGGTGGATCCAGTACTGCCCGCGCGCCATCGTGCGCGCGTCGAGGCCGGTCGCCATCGCCTGGATGGCCGGCTGGATGAGCGTCGAGGCTTGTGGGCCCAGGATGTGGCAGCCGAGCAGCTGCAGGGTCTCCGGGTCGACGAGCACCTTGGCCACGTGAACGCCGGAATCCTCCAAAGCCCACCCGTACGCCACGTCCGCGTACCGCTCCACACCCACCAGGTACGGCGTGCGGGTGGCCCGCAGCTCTTGCTCGGTCACCCCGATGCCGGCCAGCTGCGGCTCGGTGAACACCGCATAAGGGATGGAGGTGTGGTTCGACGTCGCCAGGTCATCGGGGTGGAGCAGGTTGTGCTGTACGACCCGTGCGTCGGCGTTGGCCGCATGCTTGAGCATCGACGGGTTCGACACGTCGCCGAGCGCGAAGATCCCCTCCATGGTGGTCCGTTGGTGAGCGTCGACCACCACGTACCCCGCCGAATCGACCTCGACCCCCGTCGCGCCCAGGTTCAGCCGGTCGCCGTTGGGGATCCGCCCGGTCGCGACGAGCAGCACCTCGGCGTCGTAGGAGTACTCGATGTCGTTCAGGTCGGTCGTGTACACGCCGATCCCGCCGCGCCCGTTGCCGTCCACCTCGACGACGGACTGGTTGAGCCGTACGACCACGCGCTGGCTCAGCTCGTCGGTGAGCGCCTGCGCGAGCTCGGCGTCGGCGTGCCGAAGCAGGTAC
>JADGPB010000230.1 GCA_017882655.1 Propionibacteriales bacterium | reverse complement strand
GTGAGCCGGGCCAGCTTGTTCTTGCTTGCCATGAAGTAGACCTCACTTCGTTGTAGGGGCTCGGGCGAGCCTTGCCACACTAACGACTCGCCCATTCGTTGAATCGGTCCAAGTTGGTGATCGCTGCCAAGTCGTTGCCAAGGGTGGTGGTCGGACGACTTTGAACGAACCAATTTGGGTGCGACTCGGACACTAGCCCATCCATCTGGGGCGCGCTAGCCGGGGAGAACAAAAGTCGGCGCGAGCTCGGGCGGGCCGTAGAAATCCCTACCCAGTAAGCAAAATCTGAAGGTCACAAAGTGATTACGACACGCCTGACATGGCACCAGATCGGCACGAAACGGTTCGCGATTGCCTTCAGGCGGCAGACGAGCGCCTTCCGAGCGCACGGACGGCAACGACGAAGACCACGACACCCACCGCGGCACCAGCGATGAGGGCCAACCGGCCCAGCCTCCAGCCGTACTGGTCCTTGACCTGGGACTTCGCAGAGCTCAGCTGCTCGCCGGCGAACGCTTTGGCGTCCTCGACCGTACGGTGCGCGATCGCCTTGGGGTGGAGCTCTCCGATGAGGCCCGCGAGGCTGTCCTCGATCTGGCGCTGGGCACGATCGATATCGGCCTGGATCTCGATCAGCGTGCGCTCGGTCGACCGCTTCTCAGCCACGACAGGTCCTCCCTGATCCGCCCATCACATCCGTCCCTTCACTCTATGCCACGCCGGGGCGGCGCCAGGGGGCTTGGAGAGCGGACAGCGGTGACGCCTGTCGGTGCGGCCCACTATCGTCGGCTTCATGACGACCCTGGCCATCGGCGACACGGCGCCCGCCTTCAACCTGCCGGACGCCGACGGCAACTCCGTGTCCTTGTCCGACTTCGCGCCGGGCAAGATCGTCGTGTACTTCTTCCCTGCCGCGCTCACCCCGGGATGTACGACACAGGCCGTCGACTTCACGGCCAACCTCGGCGACTTCGAGCGAGCCGGGATGATGGTCATCGGCATCTCGCCCGACCCTGTGTCCAAGCTCGCCGAGTTCAAGATGAGCGAGCACGTCACGTTCCCGATGCTCAGCGATTCCGACAAGACCGTGCTCAAGGCGTACGGAGCCTTCGGCGAGAAGGTGCTGTACGGGAAGACCATCATCGGCGTCCTTCGGTCGACATTCGTGATCGACGTGGACGCGAACGGCAAGGGCACGATCGAGCTCGCGCAGTACAACGTGCGAGCCGCCGGGCACGTGAACAAGCTGCGCCAGGAGCTCGGGGTATAGGTGCCCGCCGGCTCCCCGGACTGTCCCCGAGCGCCATCTTGAGGCCGGTCGAGGACCTCCTCGCCCTGACTTGTACTCTGAGCGGGTGACGCACACCGAAGTCGGCACGCTCGCGACCTCCGAACGGCAAGCCCCTGGTCACCAGAGGCATGCCGCTGACGGCCGTCTGCACGATGGTTTCGGGAGAGTCGGAACCGATCTTCGGGTCAGTCTGACTGATCGCTGCCAGCTGCGATGCTCATACTGCATGCCGCGGGAAGGCCTCGAATGGCTCCCCAACGGGAACCTGCTGACGGACGACGAAGTAGTGCGGCTGATCACGATCGCCGTGCGCGATCTCGGCGTGGAGCAGGTCCGGTTCACCGGTGGGGAACCCCTGCTGCGCAAGGGGCTGGAAGCCATCCTGGCGGCAACGACGGGGCTGCGAACCGCTTCAGGGGTGAGCCCGGAAACGGCACTGACCACCAACGGCGTTGGCCTGGCCAAGTCCGCCGCTGCGCTGAAGGCGGCTGGGCTGCGGCGGATCAACGTCTCGCTGGACACTCTGGATCCGGCCAGGTACGCCCGCATCACCGGCCGGGTTCGGCTCAGCGACGTGATGGAGGGTTTGGAGGCAGCCACCAGGGCCGGTCTGAGCCCGATCAAGATCAACACCGTGTTGATGCGCGGGGTGAACGACGACGAGGCGTTGGGGTTGGTCCGGTGGGCGCTCAAGCGCGGCTACCAGCCCAGGTTCATCGAGCAGATGCCGTTGGGCCCGCAGGACACCTGGCAGCGAGACGACATGGTCACTGCCGCGGACATACTCGCCGCGCTCCGGAAGGAGCTGACCCTCGTTCCGGCCCATCCCAACGCCCGCGGGACAGCGCCAGCCGAGACCTGGATCGCCTCGGGAGTAGAAGTCCCCGACGGCGTGGTGCCCACCATAGGCATTGTCGGGTCGGTCACCCGGGCCTTCTGCGAGACCTGCAACCGGACCCGCCTGACCGCAGATGGTCAGCTGCGAAGCTGTCTGTTCGCCCGCGACGAAACCGACCTTCGATCCCTTCTTCGCGGTGGAGCAAGCGATCTGGAAATCGCTGATGTCTGGCGGTTTGCGACGGCTGCCAAGCAGGCCTCACATGGCATCGACCAGTCATCGTTCCTCCCGCCAGTGCGCTCGATGAGCGCTATCGGGGGATGAGCCCGGGAAGGCGGATCACTGCTGGAGCCCGATGAGATGGACGGCTGTGGCTTTGAACGTCGCCTCGACCTGCTCCCCCTCCCGAAGTCCCAGCTCGGTCGCGGAGGCTCTGGTTACGTCAGCGACGATCATGGGTCCGCAAGCGACGGTCACCTGAACAAACGGTCCCTTGCCCACGATCCTGAGAATGTTTCCGGTCAGACGGTTGCGAGCGCTGGTGACCGGACCGGCTTGGCCGCTCAACCGAAGGGTCACGTCCTCGGGGCGAAGACAGCACATCACCTGCCGGCCTGGCGAGAGCGTACTGAGCGCCTCGATCCGGCAGCCGCCGACATCGACCACCGCGAGCCCGTCCTGCACCGATTCGACCCGACCCAGGAGCCGGGTCTGGACGCCGACGAAGGCCGCCACGTCCTCGTCGCACGGCGCCGACAGAACGCTCTGGGGGACATCGTCCTGCCGAAGCTGCCCGTCGATGATCACCGCCATCCGGGTACCCAGTCGACTGGCCTCGTCGAGATCATGGGTGACCACCACACAGGCACGTGACGTCTCGCGAAGGAGACGTTCGGTGTCATCGATGAGCTGGGATCGAGCAGCGGCATCCACCGAGGCGAAAGGCTCGTCGAGCAACAGCACTTCCGGTTCGAGGACGAAGGCCCTGGCAAGGCTGACCCGTTGAGCCTCTCCACTGGACAACTCGCGAGCGTGACGGTCACGCAGGGGCAGAATGCCCAACCGATCGAGCCACTCGTCGACTCGGGTGCTGACCTGCTGCCCACGGATGCCGCGGAAGCGCAGTCCAGCGGCCACGTTCTGGCGGACAGTGGTGTCCAGCAGCATGGGCGCTGCCAGGACAAGACCGATCTGACGACGCAGGTTGAGAGCCAGTCGCGGCGTCACGACCTCTCCGTGAAGCAGCAGGCTGCCCTCTTGCGCACCAACCAGGAGGGAAAGGGCAAGCAATAGGGTGCTCTTGCCCGCACCGTTCGGACCGACCACGGCCACCGTCTCGTGCGCTGCGACGGCGAAGCGTTGAATCCCAAGTACTTGACGCCCGCCCCGGACCACACGCAGATCCCGGACCTCCAATACCGGCTGAAGGCTCGTCACCTCAGCCTCGCCGTCCACTTTGTTGGGCCCAGGTCAAGACCCCGTTCACCATGAAGGCCAAGGCCAGCAGGATGCCGGCCAGCTCGATTGCGGTGCCGAAGTCCCCACGGCTCACATCGAGCACGATGGCGGTCGTCAACACCCGGGTCTGGCCGCTGATGTTGCCGCCCACCATCATCGCTGCGCCGACCTCGGAGATCACGCTGCCGAAGCCGGCCATCAGGGCTGCGAGCAGCGAGAGCCGAGCTTCGCGCCACAACCACCACACCGTCTGATAACGGGACGCACCCAGTCCTTGAAGCTGAACCTGGAGGCGCGGGTCGAGCTGGCCGATGCCCGCTGCGGCCAGCCCCAGGATGACCGGTGTCGCGATGACCACCTCAGCGATGACGATCGCCGTCGGGGTATAGATCAGGTTGAGATCGCCCAAGGGGCCGCTGCGCCACAGCATCAGCGCGATGGCAAGGCCCGCGACGACGGGGGGTAACGCCATACCCGTGTTGACCACGCTGAGGACCAGACCGCGGCTACGGAACACGGAGAGCGCCAGCACCGTACCCAGCGGCAACCCGATCAGGAGGCTGATTGCTGTCGCCAAGCCGGACACGCCGAGCGAGAGCAGGGTGATCTGCACCAGGTCGTCCATCACCCTCCCCCCGCCAGCTCAGCCGCTACTTCAGGTCGGCCTCGTTCTTGCCGGCATCCGCAACGAACAGGGCTTGCCCGTACTTGGCCTTGCCGAACCCGCCGATCAGGTCCTGACCAGCCGAGGAGGTGACGTAGTCGGCGAACGCCTTGGCTCCGACGCTATTCACCTTGGGCCACTTGGCCGGGTTGACACTGATCACATGGTAGATGTTCAGGAGCGACGGGTCGCCCTGGACGAGCGAGGTCAGCTGCAGCTTCGAGGTGTTCGCAATGAAGGTGGCGTTGTCCGTGATGGTGTAGCCCTGCTTCTCCGAGGCGATCTGCAACGTTGCGCCCATCCCCTGGCCGGACTGGACGTACCAGGCCTGGCCCTTGGGCGTGATGTTGTTGGCCTTCCAGATCGCGAGCTCCTTCGTCTCGGTGCCGGACCCGTCCCCCCGGGACACGAATGGCGCTTTGGCTGCGGCGATCTTCGCGAAGGCCTCATTGGCGGTCTTGGCGCTGGCGATGCCGGCCGGGTCGGATTTGGGGCCGACGATCAGGAAGTAGTTGTGCGCCACGAGCAGGCGATCGACACCGAATCCCCCGTCCATGAACGTCTTCTCGGAGGAGGGAGCATGCACGAGCAGAACGTCCGCGTTGCCCTGTTGCCCCATCGTCAACGCCTGCCCGGTGCCGACCGCGACGGTCTTCACCACGTAGCCGGTCGCCTTCTGGAACGC
>JADGPB010000229.1 GCA_017882655.1 Propionibacteriales bacterium | reverse complement strand
TGCGTCGTTGCGGCTGCTCACGGTGCAGCCGGTCGGCAAGAAGCCCATGCCCGGCGCGGACTGGGCCCGCGGCATCCGCCTCTCGGGCGGCGAGGCCTTCGTGTGAGCGCCAGACCAGGCAGGAAACGGACCGATCCGGCCCGCAGGGTCGCGTACGACACGCTGCGCGCCGTCCACGCGGCTGACGGGTACGCGAACCTCGTGCTCGCGGACCTGCTCGCCGAACGGAGGCTTGTGCCGCGCGACGCGGCTTTCGCCACGGAGCTGGCGTACGGGACGCTGAGGCTTGAGGGGACGTACGACCAGATCCTGGTCCGCGCCTCCGGGCGCCGGCTCGACACCCTGCAGCCGGCCGTGGTCGACGTGCTGCGTCTCGGCGCGCACCAGATCCTCGGGATGCGCGTGCCCGTGCACGCCGCGGTCGGCGCCACGGTGGACCTCGCCGCCGCCGCCATCGGCGAGCGGGTCACCGGAGTCGTCAACGCAGTGCTCCGCAAGGTGGCGCAGCGGGACATGGACCAGTGGCTGGACGAGCTTGTCGGCAAGAAGACCGGCCTCGAGGCCGTGGCGCTGCGGAACCACCACCCGGTGTGGGTGGCCCGCGCGTTCGAGGAGCTGCTCGGAGACGAGACGGAAGCGGCGCTCGCGGCTGACAACGACTCGCCCCGTACGACGCTGGTGGTCCGGCCCGGCCTGTACGAGCGGGCCGAGCTCGTGGCGGCAGGGGCCGAGTCGACGCCGTACTCGCCGTACGGGGCGATCTGGACCGGGAACCCCACCGAGCTGGCGGCCGTACGGGAGGGGCTGGTGGGCGTCCAGGACGAGGGCAGCCAGCTCGTCGCGCTGGTGCTGGCCCGCGCGGACGCACCCGAGGGCCCGTGGCTGGACCTGTGCGCAGGACCGGGCGGAAAGGCCGCGCTGCTCCTCGGACTTGCCTCCTCCGCCGGGCAACCGCTGCTGGCGGCCGAACGCCTTCCGCACCGGGCACGCCTCGTCGCGTCCGCGTTGCGAGCGTTCCCTCCGCGGGACCGACTGGTGATTGCCGCCGACGGCACAGCCCCCGCGTGGCGGGCCGAGTCGTTCGCGCGTGTCCTGGCAGACGTACCGTGCACCGGACTCGGCGCGTTGCGGCGTCGTCCCGAGGCCCGCTGGCGACGTCGTGAGTCCGATCTCGCCGACCTCGTGCCGCTTCAGCTCGCGCTCCTGCGGTCGGCTGTGGACTCACTCGTGCCCGGCGGTGTCGTGGCGTACGTCACGTGCTCGCCGCACCGTGCGGAGACAGAGGAGGTCGTGGCCGCGGTCGTCGCCGATGGCGAGGTCGAGGTTGTCGATGCGCCTGCGCTGCTGCCCGAGGTGCCCGACGCCGCCCGCGGCCCGTACATTCAGCTCTGGCCTCACCGGCACGGCACCGACGCGATGTTCTGCGCGGTATTGCGGCGGAAGAGCACCGGCGACGCTCGATAGGCTGTCGCTGTGACCGTGCGCATCACGCCCAGCATCCTCAACGCCGACCTCGCGAACCTGGCGACGGAGGTCGGCCGGATCCCGAGTGCCGACTTCATCCACATCGACGTGATGGACAACCACTTCGTACCCAACCTCACGATCGGGTTGCCGGTCGTCGAGTCGCTCCACAGGGCCGTCGCGACCCCGCTGGACATCCATCTGATGATTGCGGACCCCGACCGTTGGGCTCCCGGGTTCGCGGAGGCAGGTGCCGAGTCGGTGACGTTCCACATCGAGGCCGCACACGCGCCGGTACGACTCGCGCGTGAGCTTCGCGCCAAGGGGGTTCGGGCCGGTGTGGCGCTGAACCCAGCAACGCCGATCGAGGCCTGCGCCACGATGCTCGGCGAGGTCGACATGGTGCTGCTGATGACCGTCGAGCCTGGTTTCGGGGGGCAGAGGTTCCTCGACCTGGTGCTGCCGAAGATCTCGGCCGTCCGGAAGCTGGTGAATGCGGCGAACCTCGACGTGTGGATCCAGGTCGACGGGGGAGTGTCGGTGGAGACGGTCGAGCGGTGCGCCGAGGCGGGCGCGGACACGTTCGTGGCGGGGTCCGCCGTCTACAGCGCCGACGACCCCGACGCGATGGTGCGGCGGCTGGCAGGGCTCGCTGCCGCTGGGCTCGCGAGGTGTCGGCACTGATGCGCTACCTCTCGACGCGAGGCGCCGCGGATACGCCCCGCCTCCCGTTCTGCGACGTCCTGCTCGCTGGGCTCGCCCCCGATGGCGGGCTGTACGTGCCGGAGTCGTACCCACCGCTCGACCTGCCGCGACTTCGGCGTGTGCTGGCCGACGAGGGCTACGCCGCGGTGGCGTACGAAATCCTGAGCAGCTTCATCGACGACATCCCGGCCGAGGACCTGAGACGTCTGTGCGAGAAGGCCTACACGGCCGAGGTGTTCGGCGACGCCGAGATCGTCCCGGTCTCGGAGCTGGGCGACGGCCTGTGGCTGGCGCACCTCTCGAACGGGCCGACCGCGGCGTTCAAGGACCTGGCGATGCAGCTGCTGGGGCAGCTGTTCGAGTACGAGCTGGAGCGCAGGCAGCAGACGCTGACGATCCTCGGCGCTACCTCCGGCGACACCGGCTCGGCCGCCGAGTACGCGATGCTCGGCAAGCCGTCCGTACGGGTGTTCATGCTGAGCCCGCAAGGCAGGATGTCGGCGTTCCAGCAGGCGCAGATGTTCAGCATCCTCGATCCGCAGATCGTCAACATCGCCGTACCGGGCGTCTTCGACGACAGCCAGGACCTCGTCAAGGAGGTCTTCGCCGACGCGGAGTTCAAGGCCCGCCACTCCATCGGCGCCGTGAACTCGATCAACGTCGCGCGGCTGCTCGCACAGGTCGTCTACTACGTGGTCGCCTGGTTGCGGGCGACGACCGACGACGACCAGCGGGTCTCGTTCTGCGTACCAAGTGGCAACTTCGGCAACATCTGCGCCGGGCACATCGCAAGGGAGATGGGGTTGCCGATCGATCGGCTGGTGCTCGCGACCAACGAGAACACCGTGCTGCACGAGTTCTTCTCGACCGGCGCGTATCGGGTGCGGGCGTCATCGGAGACGTACGAGACCTCCAGCCCGTCCATGGACATCAGCAAGGCGTCCAACTTCGAGCGGTTCGCGTTCGACCTTCTGGGCCGCGACCAGGAGCTGCTCCGCGAGCTGTTCGGCCAGCGGCTGCCGGGGTCGGGCGAGTTCGACCTGTCGGGCACGGCGGAGTTCGCGGCGATCCCTGAGCGGTACGGGTTCGTGTCCGGTGCTTCGTCGCACTCTGACCGGGTCCGTACGATCCGTGAGGTCTCGGAGGCGTACGGGGTCGTCATCGATCCGCACACGGCCGATGGCGTGGCCGTCGCGCGAGGATTGGTCCGCGACGAGCCGATGATCGTGCTCGAGACGGCGCTGCCCGTGAAGTTCTCGTCGACGATCGTCGAGGCGATCGGCGTGGAGCCGGAGCGTCCCGACAGGTTCGCCGGGATCGAGGACCTGCCGCGACGGGTGATCGTACTGTCGGGTGGCGTCGAGCAGCTCAAGGCGATCATCGAGTCCGCCTCCTGAGCCCACGCGGCATCAGTGCGGGCGGTGGGTCCAGCCGTAGACGAGGTTCACCAGCACGATGCCTATCCACACGATGATCAGCCCTGGGAGGCCGTTGATTCCGGCGCCGATGCCGGTCAATGGCACGCCCACACCGAGCGACACGATCGCGAGGACGAACTGAGTCCTGTCGGGCCGTGCGTACGGCTGGGCCGCGGGCATGGGAGCTGGGGAAGGCGGCGTGTACGGCGCCACAACCTGCCCAGGCCGGGTCGGAGTCGCGTCCGCCGGTGGCTGCGCCCACAGCTGGTCGTTCGTCGGTTCGCGCTGCGGTGAGGTAGTCACGGCAGCAGCCTAGTCACGGGCCGACAGCCGGGCTACTGATCCCGCCGGCGTAGGTAGCGCTGGAACTCGGCGGCGATGGCGTCGCCGGACGGCTCAGGCTCGCGGTCGTCGCTCGCGGTCTCAAGGTTCGAGATGTACTCGGCGACGTCCGGGTCGTCGGCCGCGAGATCGTCGACGCTGCGCTCCCAGAGCTCGGCACGCGCCGGCAGGTCACCGAGGTCGATCGGGCCGCCGAGAAGGTCCTCGAGGCGAGTGATGAGAGCCAGGGTTGCCTTGGGGTTGGGCGGGCTCGCGACGTAGTGCGGGCACGCGGCCCACAGGCTGACCGTCGGGATGCCCGCCACGTGGCAGGCCTGGACCATCACGCCGTGGATGCCCGTCGGTCCTTCGTACATGGACCGCTCGGCGCCGTACCTCTCGCGGATGGCCACGTCACCGCTGCTCAATGAGATCGGTACGGGACGCGAGTGCGGGCTTTCCGAGAGCAAGGCACCGAGCACGATGACCAGCTCGGGTTCGGCGATCGCGATGAGCGCTGACAGGGCGGCAGCGAACGACGGCCACCGGAAGTTGGGCTCCGGGCCCTTGATCACGACGACATCCCTCATCGGCAGGTGGCACAGCACGATCTCCGTCGTCGGCCACGAGATCGTACGCTCGCCGTCGGCGTCCAGGCTGACCAAGGGCCGCGACGACTGGAAGTCGTAGTACTCGTTCGGGTCGATCGAGGCGACGACCTGCCCGTTGTACTGGCTGACGATGTGGTCCCCCGCCTCGCTGGCCGATTGGGCAGCATCGCTCCACCCGCTGAACGCCATGACCAGCATCGGGTCTCGAAGGTTGCGGAGATCGGCTTCGGACATGTGAACCAGGCTACCGGGTGCTCCGGACCACCGGTCGAAGTCGCCGGACCGCTCGGAGAGGCCTCGCCCGAGGATCAGTTCCAGCCGGACTGCTTGCCGCCGATGCGCTCGGCCTCGATGCCCGCCTGGTAGCCGCTGGCGATGAACGTCGCGATCGGGTCGCGGGGGAGTCCACGGGACTCGCGCCAGTCGGCGAG
>JADGPB010000228.1 GCA_017882655.1 Propionibacteriales bacterium | reverse complement strand
CGGACGGGTGGATGCAGGCTCGCGTCGAGATCCGTGACAGCGACCAGGCCGTGACCCTCAGCGGGCGCGACTCCGTCTTCGTCGCCTGGCCGTTCGCGCCGCTCGTCCACGGCGAGACCCGCGACGTGAGCCTGCGCGTCACCGGTAGGGACGGGTCGGCATCGCCGTGGAGCACCCCCCTCTCCGTACAGCTCGCGACAGCACCCGGCGGCTTCTCCGTACAGCCCGTCAGCGTCACCGACGAGGACGTGCCCGCGCTGCTCCGCACCGAGCTCACACTGCGCGACGCGCCGGTCACGGCCCGCCTGTACGCGACGGCGCACGGCGTCTACCAGGTGTCGATCGGCGGCGTGGACGTCGACGGCCAGATCCTCAAGCCGGGCTGGACCCCGTACGACCTGCGCGTCCTGTACGAGTCGACCGACGTCACCAGCCTCCTGTCCGCCGGCGCCAACGCGCTCGGCGTCCGTCTCGCGCCCGGCTGGTACGGCGAGGGCTACGGTTTCCACGGCCAGATCCGGCGCGTGTGGACCGGCCCGCTTGCGGCGGCGGTGCGGCTCGACGTCACGTACGCCGACGGCACTACCGAGACCTTCACGACAGGCCCCGGCTGGCGCGGCACCACGCAGTCGCCGATCACCGCCTCCGGCATCTACCCGGGCGAGGACTTCGACGCCCGACTCGTACAGACGGGCTGGGACACGGCGGGCTTCGACGACTCGTCCTGGCAGGCCGTCACGGTCGGCCACCCGATCATCGCCGAGCCCCGTACTGCTCCGCCCGTGCGCGTCACCGGCACCTTCGCGGTCCAGGAGGTGAGCACGTCGCCGTCAGGCGTCACCCTGCTCGACTTCGGCCAGAACCTCGTGGGGCGGTTGCGGATCCGCGTCAACGGGCCGGCCGGTACGGTCGTCACGCTTCGCCACGCGGAGGTCCTCGAGCACGGCGAACTCGGCACCCGGCCGCTGCGCGAGGCGAAGGCCACCGACACGTACACGCTCGCCGGCAGCGGCGACGAACAGTGGGCGCCGGAGTTCACGTTCCACGGGTTCCGGTACGCCTCCGTCGAGGGCTGGCCGGGCACCTTCGACCCGGCGTCGGTCACCGCAGAGGTGATCGGTTCGGACATGCGACGTACGGGCTGGTTCGACTCGTCCTCCGAGCTGCTCAACCGGTTCCACGAGAACGTCGTGTGGGGCATGAAGGGCAACTTCCTGTCGATCCCGACCGACTGCCCGCAGCGCGACGAGCGGATGGGGTGGACCGGCGACATCCAGGTGTTCAGCCCGGCGGCGAGCTACCTCCACGACTGCGACTCGTTCCTGTCGTCATGGTTGCGCGATGTCTGGCTCGAGCAGCAGCAGCGTGACGGGATCGTGCCGTTCGTCGTACCGGACGCCCTGCGCACGCCCGCGCGTGCCGCAGCGGCATGGGGTGATGTGGCCTCGATCGTCCCGTACGTGCTGTACGAGCGGTTCGGCGACCTGGCCACGCTGGCCGCCCAGTGGCCGAGCATGGTCGCCTGGACCGACGCGGTGCTGCGCGACACGACCGACGGGCTGTGGTCCGACCGCCAGCAGTTCGGCGACTGGCTCGACCCCGCGGCGGCGCCGGAGTCGCCCGGCGACGCCCGTACCCACAAGGACGTCGTCGCGACCGCCTGCCTCATCCGTACCCTCGACACGATGGCGGCTGCCGCGAACGTGCTCGGCAAGGAACCGAGTCGGTTCGAGAGCGAAGCCGCCCGGATCCGCGAGGCGTTCCAGGCCGAGTACGTGACACCGAACGGGCGGATCGCGTCCGACGCGCAGACCGCGTACGCGATGGCGATCGCGTGGAACCTCGTACCGGACGAGACGCGGCGGGCGCGGATGGGGGAGCGGCTGCGCGAGCTGGTCCGGGAGGGCGGCTACATCATCGGCACGGGCTTCGTCGGTACGCCGCTGGTGTGCGACGCGCTCACCGCGACCGGCTACCAGGCTGCGGCCGGCAAGCTGCTGCTGTCGACGCGGTGCCCGGGGTGGCTGTACTCGGTGACGATGGGCGCCACGACGATCTGGGAGCGGTACGACAGCATGCTCCCCGACGGCAGCATCAACCCCGGCGAGATGACGAGCTTCAACCACTACGCGCTCGGCGCGGTTGCCGACTGGATGCACCGGGTACTCGCCGGCCTCGCGCCGCTCGAGCCCGGCTACCGGACCGTACTGGTCGCGCCGCAGCCGATCGCCGACCTCACCTGGGCGTCGACGCGGCACACGAGCGCGTACGGGGACGTGGCGGTGCGTTGGGAACGTACGGAGGGGCGGTTGGAAGTCGACGTCACTGTCCCGCCGAACAGCGAGGCGGTCGTGCGGCTGCCGGGGCGTGAGGACGAGCGGGTTCGTTCCGGCGCGCACCACTTCGAGGTCGCCGATCCGATCCCCGTGCCCGGGCCGGTGACGCCTGAGACGCCGCTGGGCGAGATCATCGACGACTCGGAGGCGTACGCGGTGGTGGAGACGGCGATGTCCGAGGCGGGTGTCGCTGGCGCGCTGGCGCGGCTCACGTGGAGCAGCACGGGAACACTCGGCTCCGTCCCGTTCGTCATCCCGCCGAACGCGCGGGCCCTGATCGAGAAGGGCCTCGCGGACCTGTCAGCCTCGCGCTGATCGTTGTTTCCCGCAAAGTCGGGGTTATGGGCGGGGGTGCGGACACGCGCCCTGCCCTTGTCCCGTGAAGTGGTGGTTACGAGGTAGCCCTCAAGCGACCATAACCCCCACTTCACGGGAGGTGGGGCACTGCTGAAGCTCAGCCCGCCTCATAACCCCGACTTCACGGGGACGCGCGGGAGCGTGACCTACTGAGCCAGCCCGTACAGGCGGTCGCCCGCATCGCCGAGGCCCGGCACGATGTAGCCGACCTCGTTGAGGCGCTCGTCGACGGCCGCGACGACGAGCGTGCAGGGGACGTCGACCTCGGCGAACAGCTTCCGCATGCGCTCGATGCCTTCGGGCGCAGCGATGAGGCAGATGCACGTGATGTGGTCGGCGCCGCGGTTGACGAGGAACTGGACCGTACCGGCCAGCGAGCCGCCGGTCGCGAGCATCGGGTCGAGCACGTAGCACTGCCGGCCGTGGAGGTCGCGGGGGAGACGCTCGGCGTACGTGAACGGCTCGAGCGTCTCTTCGTCGCGGACCATGCCGACGAAGCCGACCTCGGCCGAGGGCATCAACCGGGTCATGCCGGCGAGCATGCCGAGGCCCGCACGAAGGATGGGCACGACCAAGGGGCGCGGCTTCGACAGTCGTACGCCGGTAGTCGCTTGGACCGGCGTCTCGATCTGGGTGGGCTCGACGCGGATCTGGTCGGTGGCCTCGTAGGCCAGGAGCATGACCAGCTCCTCCACCAGGCGCCGGAACGACGGGGAGTCGGTGCGGCGGTCGCGCAGGAGGGTCAGCTTGTGAGCGACCAGAGGATGGTTGATGACTCGGAGTTCCACACACCGAACATTGGCATACAACGGGTAACGAGTCGGCATCGGGGCATGACCCCACTGGTGCGTTCTCCTGCTGGACGTGATTCGATGGAGACTGGCGAAAGGAGGCCACGGATGGCCGACAGCAGCGACGAGGTGTACGACCTCGGCGACCGCGGCGACGACCGTCCCGGCCTGGAGGACGCGGACCCTGATCTTGTCGACGAGGAAGTCGACGCAGACGACGATGTGGACGACGACGACGACGTAGAGGACGCCCTCGAGGACGACGTCGACTTCATCATGGCTCTGTACCGGGAGGACGGCACCCCTGTCGTCGCCGCCCTCGACATCGATCTCGCCAACGACCTCGACGACCTCGTCGCCTTCCTGCAGCGGCTCCCCGGCGACAACGGCGCTTCCGCGCTCGTGTCGATCGCGGGCGAGTTCTTCGCGGCGGTACGGGTTCGTGGCCGTCACGTCCACGTCGCACTGAGCGATGTGTACTCGGCGGAGAACTGGTCGCTCGCCCGCGACATCATCGACTTCCTCGGCATCGAGATCCCTGACGAGGACGACGAGGACGGCCTCGTAGGAGACCTCGACCTGTTCGCCGACCAGGGCTTGTCCGAGATGGACCTCGAGGCGATCTGCGCCGACTTGGACGAAGACTCGGACACGTTGGCCCTCGAGATTGCCGACGAGATCCACTTCGGCCCCCAGGCCCGCAAGGTGGCCGAGGCGTTCAGCTGAGCCGCGTCCCGCATCATGAGCAAGACCTACAGATACATCGTGTTCGCCGTCGGTGCCGTTTGTGTCTACTTCGTCGTCCGTTTGCTCTTCTTCACCGATCTGAGCACGCGCAACGTGCCGAGCGATGTGCTCCAGGGCATCCTGATCGGTGTTGGGCTCGCGCTCGTTTCAGCCCACGTGTACGGGCTGACGAGGGGGAAGAAGGCCAACGGCTGGATGACCGTGTACGGGTGCGGCGAGCCCGGCAACGGCATGTTCCGGAGGGCTGCGGACTCGTGGGCGTTCCCCGGTCCGATAGCGGTGTCCCAAGAGGCGATGTACTGGCGGGCGAACGCAGACGGTGCAGGTCGGACACTCAACGGGAGGCAGCCGTACGTCATGCACTTCCCGGCAGGGCAGCTCCCGCCGAATGACGCGTTCTGGTCGCTGACGATGGGCAACGGGCAGAACCGCTATGTGCCCAACCCGCTCAACCGGTACCACGTGGGCAACCACTCGGGACTCGTGCCGAATGCCGACGGGTCCGTCGACGTCTACCTGCAGAACACCGCAGCGGTCGGCCATGAGGCCAACTGGCTTCCCGCTCCGGCGGGGGACTTCATCCTCTGGCTCCGTGTGTACATGCCGGGCGCGGCCATCCTCGACGTGACGTACACGGTCCCTGCAGTCATGAAGGCCGACGCGGCATGACGCTTCAGACCGGAGGCATACACCTCCTCCTCGTCGCCGGGTTCGGCATTGTGGGG
>JADGPB010000227.1 GCA_017882655.1 Propionibacteriales bacterium | reverse complement strand
CCGATCCAGGTGGCCGAACCGTCGATCGCGATGACGATCGAGATCCTGCGTGGGCTGCGTGACCGTTACGAGGCCCACCACCGGATCACGATCACCGACGAGGCGTTGGCCGCTGCCGCGCAGCTGGCCGATCGGTACATCTCCGACCGCTTCCTGCCGGACAAGGCCATCGATCTCATCGACGAAGCCGGCGCGCGGCTTCGTATCAAGCGGATGACGGCACCGCCCGACCTGCGCGAGTTCGACGAGAGGATCGCATCCGTACGCCTCGAGAAGGAGGCGGCGATCGACGCCCAGGACTTCGAGCGGGCCGCCGGGTTGCGCGACCAGGAGAAGAAGCTTCTCGCGCAGCGCGCCGAGAAGGAGCAGGCCTGGAAGATCGGCGACTCCGACATGCCGGCCGAGGTCGACGAGGAGCAGATCGCCGAAGTGCTCAGCTCGGCGACCGGCATCCCGGTCTTCAAGCTCACTGAAGAGGAGTCCGCGCGACTTCTCCACATGGAGGCCGAAATCGGCAAGCGCATCATCGGTCAGCACGATGCGGTCAAGGCCCTGTCACGGTCGATCCGTCGTACGCGCGCCGGGCTCAAGGACCCGAAGCGTCCCTCCGGCTCGTTCATCTTCGCCGGCCCGTCCGGCGTAGGCAAGACGGAGCTGACCAAGGCACTGACCGAGTTCCTGTTCGCTGACGAGGATGCGCTCATCACGCTCGACATGAGCGAGTACTCCGAGAAGCACACCGCCTCGCGGATGTTCGGGTCCCCTCCCGGCTACGTGGGTTACGAAGAGGGTGGCCAGCTCACCGAGAAGGTGCGTCGTAAGCCATTCTCCGTGGTGCTCTTCGACGAGATCGAGAAGGCGCACCCCGACATCTTCAACTCGCTGCTGCAGATCCTCGACGAGGGTCGCCTCACCGATGCGCAGGGCCGGGTCGTCGACTTCAAGAACACGGTCATCGTGATGACGACGAACCTCGGTTCGCGCGACATCTCGAAGGCGGTCAACCTCGGCTTCCAGCAGGGGAACGACGCCGAGTCCGGCTACGAGAAGATGAAGGCGAAGGTCTCGGACGAGCTCAAGCAGCACTTCCGTCCGGAGTTCCTGAACCGCGTCGACGACATCGTCGTCTTCCACCAGCTGTCGCAGGAGGAGATCGAGGAGATCGTCGACCTCCTGGTCGCGAAGATCGAGGGACGCCTCAAGGATCGGGACATGGGCATCGAGCTCACGCCGGCGGCTAAGGCGCTCATCGCCAAGCGCGGTTTCGACCCGATCCTCGGTGCACGTCCGTTGCGCCGAGCCCTCCAGCGGGACATCGAGGACAGCCTCGCCGAGAAGATCCTGTTCGGCGAGCTGGGTGCCGGTCAGATCGTGCTCGTCGACGTGGCCGAACAGGGTGCGGAGAACCCGTTCACCTTCGTCGGTACGGAGAAGCACCTGCCCGACAGCCCGTTCGTCGAGCTCGCCGGTCAAGGCGAGGGCACCGAGTAACAGCACGTGCGACAGTGCCCCGGGCCGAAAGGTCCGGGGCACTGTGCTGTGTAGGGGCGCCCGCCCCCCAAGCCTTCGCGTCGCCTTCCACTCTGCTTCCCAAGCGTTAGTGCTGGTTCCCAACCCGCCGATGGCTTGGGGAGCGGTCCATGGGTTGGGGAGCTGGGAGCGATGGGTTGGGGAGCTCGGAGCGATGGCCGATGAGCCGTGGAGCTGGGGAGCCCGGGGCTGACCACGGAGCTTCCGGTGCTCCCAAGGAATCCATCGCGTCGGCACAGGCGATGCACAGATCGTCTGCCTAGCGTCGAAGACGACCGAGGGAGACCGACATGACAACGCGATTCGTGGTTCCACCCACGTGGCCCGCACCGCCTGCGGGATGGGTTCCGAACGAGGGGTGGCAGCCTTCAGCGGAGTGGGGTCCGGCGCCGATCGGCTGGCAGTTCTGGCAGGAGGACGCCCCGCGGGCCGCGGCCCCGCAGTCGTACCCAGGAGCGATGGTCCCAGTCGTCGCGCTGGCCCCGCTCTCCCGGCGAAGCTGGGGCCGGCGCCTGGGCTGGCTCATGGTGCTCGTGGGCGGCCTCGCCTCGTACTTCCTGGTCAACCAGACGATGATCGACACCCAGAACGTCCTCTTCTTCCCGACCGTGCTGCTCGTCGGGTCGGTCACGGTGCCCGCCGCGGTGCTGCTGCTTGAGTACGCGATCGGGCAGGGCCTCGACGGCCACGGCGGGCTCATCATGGGAACCGCCGTGATGGCCGGGATCGTCGGCGTCACACTCGCTGGCACGCTCGAGAACTCGCTGACCGGCACGCAGGATCAGGTACTGCTCGGCGTCGCCGTGATCGAGGAGGTGGCGAAGCTTCTCGTACCGCTGGCCGTCTTCCTGGTGGCCCGCCGTCGTACAGCGGGGGCCGGCCTCGCGCTCGGCATCGCCGCAGGCGCCGGGTTCGCGGTGCTCGAGACGATGGGGTACGCGTTCTACGCGCTCGTCTCCCGCAACGGCGGCCTGGCGGCCATGGAGCAGACGCTGCAGCTGCGGGCCCTGCTCGCGCCCGCGAGCCATATCGCGTGGACCGGCATGGTGGCCTGGGCCCTGTGGCGGATCGGTGCGGCTCCCCGGCGCCGCTTCGCGGTCACCGGCCTCGCGGTGACGTTCGCCGCCGCCGTCGGTCTGCACTACCTGTGGGATCAGACGAACGACCTCACGCCCCACGTCGTGATCGCGGTGATCAGCGTCGCGATCCTCGTCACGCTCATGGTCCTGACCGCCCGGCGCGACAAGGTGCGCACGCTGTCGCATGGTCCGGCCACGGGTCCGGCGGCCATCGCCCCGGTACCGCAGCTCAGCTGGTTCAGCCCGGTCGCGCTCCTGCCCGTACCGGCGGCTGAGTCTCGTCAGATGGTCAACGTGCCCGAGCGGCACGCCGCCTGAGGACCTGCGGCGCGATCCTCGCGAGGTGGGCCGCGAGGGCAATCCGGCGGCTGGCGACGTCGGCTAGCCCGAACCGCTCCATCTGGCTGAGGTTCGCGCCGTGCCGCCGGTACCTCACGTACGGCGTCGGCAGGAAGACCACCTCGCCCATCATGTCGGCGGTGATCCCGATCCAGCCGTCGTGAGTACGCACCTTGCGCGGTACGGGCAGGGCGACCGCGAGCACGTCGCGCCTGACGGCCATGCAGCAGCCGAGGTACGAGTTCTTCAGGAAGTTGTGCAGCACACCAGGGCCGCTGTGGAAGTAGGCGAAGACCGAATCACCCGTCACCGCGTTGTCGGCGTCCACGATCAGCGCCTCGGTGACGACGCATGTGACGTGCGGGTCGGCGAAGCGAGCGACCATCGCGTCGACCTTGCCAGGCAGCCACTCGTCGTCCTGGTCGGCGAGGAAGACGATCGGCTTTCGCGCCCGCGACAGGCAGCGCTCGAACGTAGCGATGACGCCGAGGTTGGACGAGTTCTCGACGACGAGGATGCGCGGGTCTCCGTACGAGTCGATGATCTCGAGCGTGTCGTCGGACGAGCCGTCGTCCTGTACGAGCAGCTCGTCATCCGGCCTTAGCTGGTCGAGGATCGAGTCGAGCTGGGGACGCAGGTAGCGAGCACCGTTGTACGTGGCCATGCAGACGCTGATGGGCGGCCGCCCCGGCGTGGCCTTCTCGACGCGCTCCCGCGGGGCGTGGGGCGGGCGACGGGTACCGCCCCGACCGATGACTCCGTCACGGACACCGGCGGCGATCGCGGCGAGCTTCGCTCCTTTGTCGTTCTCGAGCGCGAGCACCTTGCCGATGCCTAGCCCGAGGCCGAAGGCGGTACGGACGGACCACTTCGGGTCGTCCACGAGCTCGCCGGATCGCGCAAGAAGGAGGTAGTTGCGGTACTTGTAGTACTGACGATCAGCGGCATGGTTCGACGTCGTGACCTGGCCGAGCAACGGCACGTGATGCGTGGTGGCGCGGCCGATGGAGTGCTCGAGGACAGCGGTCGGTTCGATCGCGATCCGCCAGCCGGCCTTCCGCAGCCTCAGGCACAGGTCCCAGTCGACGAAGTCGATGACGAGGTCGGTACGGAAGCCGCCGACGGCCCGTACCACGTCGACCCGGCACAGGGACCCCGAGGTGATGACCCGCTCCGTCCCGTACCAGTGCCTGTGGCCCGGGTCGCCCTGCAGCGGCCGCGCTGTCGCCTCGTCGCGGACGACTGGCCCGACGATCGCTACCCGCTCGTCGTTGGTGGCGTCGCTGCCGAGGAGCTGCTCGAGCATGTGAGCGGTGATCCTGCTGTCCTGGTCGAACGTGAGCAGCCACTCGGCCGTGGCGCTCTCGAGCGCGTGGTTGAGTGCCCCGGCGACGCCGGTGTTGGTGCTGAGCAGCGTCAACGTCGCGCCCGCCGCGGCACACTCCTCGAGCACTTCGGCCCCGCTCGCGGACGCGTTGTCGACAACCTCGACGGGGATGTCGGCTGCGACCAGCTCCGTCACCAGCTTGAGCAGCGAGGGCGCAGGGTTGTACGAGACGATCGCTGCCTCAACCTGCATGGGGTGAACCCTATCCGGAGGGCGCTGTGTAACCGTGGTCTGCGTCGTTCTCGCCGCTCACGCCCTCGTGGTCATCTGGCTGTTCGGGCGGCCGGTCGCCTGAGCTGTTGTTGGCTCCCGGTCGTCAGATCGGAACCGTCGTCGCCTCGAAATGCCCAGATCGGGGCTTTCGTCCCATCCGCGGTACCGGTATGACGATTCCTTAGCGGTCACCTCGTACGCATACCCCCGGTTGGGCTCGGGGAGAGCATCCATCCCGTCGGCGAGAGCACCTGTACTGCTCGGGGAGAGCACCTGTGGGCATCGGGGCGGGCGAGCGCTGGACCTTGGGAGGCGGCAGACTGTGCGCATGCGGGAGACGGTCTGCTACGTCAGCCAGGTGTACCACCCTGAGAACGTCGGGGTGGCCTGCTGGGTTGCCGAGGAGCTGGAG
>JADGPB010000226.1 GCA_017882655.1 Propionibacteriales bacterium | reverse complement strand
GGGGCTTCGCCATGCGTCACGTCGTCCAGGCCACTGTCGTCGGGTTGGCGAGCAGGTCCACCGTACCCACAGCCTGAATGCCTGCCAGGTCCTGGGGGACCGTGGAGGTGCCGTTGAGGTACGAGATCCGCATCCGGAGCGGCACCTCGACGGTACTCCGGGTCACGTCGGTGGCGGAGATCGTGATCTTGAGGTCGTCGGCCGGCTTCGACAACAGCGTCCAGGTCACCGTGCTCGGGTCGGCGGTGGTCACGGTGAGCTTGAACGGGCACCCTGCCGGGGTGAACGACTTCTGGGCCGTGCATGCGTCAAGGGATGACGTCACCGCCGTGGCAGCCGCTGTCTGACCGATGTCTGAGACCTCCAGCTTCAGGTCGTTCGCGGACGGCGAGTCGGTGAGTCGCTTGATGACCAGCGAGCCGGTGCCGTACCGGAGGTGGTCGGTGGTCGTCGTCAGCGGGTAGCTCCCGGGAAGCAGCACGACGGTGTCGGTGGTGACCTGGGTGCCGGCGATGCTCAGCGGCAGCTGCGCGCGGATCTTCCCCTTCATGGCGATGCCGCCGGAGTTGAGGGACGCGGAGATCTTGTAGCCGTTCCCGACCGGCTGCACCGAGATCCGGTCGGTGACGGCCTCCCCTCCCAGCTTGTACGAGATGGGCACCACCGTGGAGTTGGTCGCCGGCACGCTGATCTCGGAGATGGCTCCGGCCCCGTGACCTGCGGCAAGGATCTCGCTGGTGATGAACGTCGCGTCTGAGGGAGGGGTCGCCAGCTCCGCGAGGGCGGCTTTCGCGTCGTTGGTGCTCAGGGCCTGGAAGAACCTCATGACTGTGTTCGAGGGGCCCGTGCCACCGCTCGCCCCGAGGATCACGCGACCGGTGATGCCTCCTGCAGCGATGGCCACAGCGGCGACGATGGCGAAGACCATCCAGCCTCGAAAGGCCGGCCTGCGGTTCTCGTTCGTGGATTCGCTCATCATCACCTCCCTGGGCCCAATCAGGGTATACAAACCGGCGGCCGTACGATCCGTGCATGAAAGGTCTCCCAGCAACAGGCATCGGCTCCTGGCCAGGGACGAGGATCGACGAGGCCGTGCGGCAGACCGCGGAGCTATGGGACCTGCCGTTCCTCCCCGAGCTTCCGGCGCGTGGTCCAGGAGCCGAGATGGTCGGTCGCGCGCTGGGGCTTCTCGAGATCGGCATGGAGCGCGGGACGACGAGGTGGCGTGTCGCGGCGGCGCACGGTCAGGAGCAGCGGCGCGCGCGGGCGATGCTGCGCGACGACCTGGATGTCTTCGCCGAGGGGTTCGCCTCGTACGAGGGGCCGTTGAAGGTGTCGCTCGCCGGTCCGTACACGCTGCTCGCCGTGGTCGACTTGGCGCGCGGCGAACCGATGGTCGTCGATCCCGGTGCTCGGCGAGACCTCGTGCAGGCGCATGCGGCGGCCGTCGAGGAGCTCGTCGCACGGGTGCGTGCCCTCATCCCCGGAGCCCAGCCGATCGTGCAGCTCGACGAGCCCGCCCTCGGCGCGGTCGCCGAGGGCGCCATCCGGTCATCCAGCGGTCTGAACCAATGTCCACCCGTCGATGCGGAGGAGTTCGGGCGCGCCTACCGCGACCTGGCCGGGCTCGATGCCGCGTCGTCCGGGCTCGTGGTCCACAGCTGCGCCCCCGCACCGTGGCGCACGCTCGTCGACGCCGGCGTACGGACGCTGGCCGTCGACGCCGATGTACCGGGGGACGTGGACGTCCTGGCCGAGCACGTGGACAGTGGCGGCGACCTGTGGCTCGGCATCGTGCCGACTTCGCCCGGTGCATCGGCGCTGACGCCCGACCAGATCGTGACCCGTACGCTCGACTGGCTCCGGCCCCTCGAGCTGGGCGGCAGGCTCATGGGACACCTCACGCTGACTCCAGCCTGCGGCCTCGCGTCGTTCGCGCCGGCTGCAGCCGTCCGCGTCGCACGATCCCTTCGGGAGGCCGCCGGACTCGTGGAGGAGCGGTTGTTCGGCTAGGCCCAACGCGGCACAGGTACGAGTGTCGGCGGTCGCTGCTTAGATGGATGAGTGGCAGATCTCGAGAACATCCGCAGCGACACGCCGGCTTCGGCGGTCCAGCGCCATGCCGAGCTGGCCCAGACGCTCACGGACCACCGTTGGCGCTACTACGTGCTCGACCAGCCGACGATCTCGGACGGCGACTTCGACCGCCTGATGCGCGAGCTCGAGGCGATCGAGGAGGAGCACCCTGGCCTCCGTACGCCCGACTCTCCGACCCAGCAGGTGGGCGGTGCTCCCGCCACGACCTTCGCGCCGGTCACTCACCTCCAGCAGATGATGAGCCTGGACAACGCGTTCGACCGCGAAGAGCTGGATGCCTGGAACGCACGGGCGGTACGTGAGGCGGGCGCCGACGCGATCGCCGCGTCCGGCTACCTCTGCGAGCTGAAGATCGATGGGCTGGCGCTCGACCTCGTCTACGAGAAGGGCCGGCTGGTTCGGGCGGCGACCCGCGGTGACGGGCGCACGGGAGAGGACGTCACCACGAACGTCCGGACGATCTCGGCCATCCCTGTCCGGTTGAGTGGCGACTCTCCGGACGTACTGGAGGTGCGTGGCGAGGTCTTCCTGCCGGTGGCGGCGTTCGCCGACCTCAACGCGTCGCTGGTCGAGGCGGGGAAGGCGCCGTTCGCGAACCCGCGCAACGCGGCGGCGGGTTCGCTGCGGCAGAAGGACCCACGGGTCACCGCGACACGCCCCCTGTCGTTCCTGTGCCACGGGCTGGGCGAGGCGACCGGGGTCGAGATCGCCACACTGAGCGAGGCGTACGAGCTGTTGCGCGGGTGGGGCCTGCCCACGAGCGCCGAGACCACGAAGTGCGCGACGATCGACGACGTGTGGGCGTTCATCGCCTCCGCCGGCGAGCGCCGTCACACGTTCCTCCACGAGATGGACGGCGTCGTCGTCAAGCTCGACGACCGCAACCTCCAGGAGGAGCTGGGCGCCACTTCCCGGGCCCCGCGCTGGGCGATCGCGTACAAGTACCCGCCCATCGAGGTGACGACCAAGCTCCTCGATATCGCCGTGAACGTAGGTCGTACGGGCCGGGTGACGCCGTTCGCGGTGATGACGCCTGTCGTGGTGGCCGGCAGCACGGTCTCCCAGGCGACGCTGCACAACGCGTCGGAGGTGAAGCGCAAGGGCGTCCTGATCGGCGACACCGTCGTGCTGCGGAAGGCCGGCGACGTCATCCCGGAGGTCCTCGGGCCGGTGGTCGCGCTGCGTGATGGCACCGAGAGGGAGTTCGTCATGCCGACGCACTGTCCCTCGTGCGGCACCGAGCTGCGTCCCGAGAAGGAGGGCGACGCGGACATCCGCTGCCCGAACCAGCGGTCCTGCCCGTCCCAGCTCACCGAGCGGCTGTTCCACCTCGCGTCGCGACAGGCGCTCGACATCGAGGTGCTCGGCTGGAAGGCGGGTCAGGCGTTGTTGGAAGCCGCGCTGGTCACCGACGAGGGTGACCTGTTCTCTCTCACCGAGCAGGACCTGCTGCGCAGTCCCTTCTTCACCCGCGCCGGGAAGGGCGGAGAGGCGGCGAAGGTGCTCTCCGCCAACGGCACCCGGTTGCTGAGCGAGCTCGAGGCGGCCAAGACGAAGCCGTTCGCGCGGTTCCTCGTCGCGCTGTCGATCCGCCATATCGGCAAGGGCGTGGCTCCGGACGTCGCCGCGGTCTTCCCCGACATCCAGGCGTTGGAGTCAGCCTCGGACGAGGAGCTGTCCAGCGTCCCAGGACTGGGGTCGATCCTCGCGACCTCGATCCGCGAGTGGTTCGCGGTCGACTGGCACCGCGAGATCGTACGGAAGTGGCAAGAGGCCGGCGCCATGCTCCCGTCGGAGGCGCTGGAGCAGGGTGAGCAGCAACCGCAGACGCTCGAAGGGCTCAGCATCGTCGTGACGGGTTCGTTGCCCGGTTACACCCGGGACGGCGCCACCGACGCCATCGTCGTCCGGGGCGGCAAGGCCGCCGGATCGGTCTCCAAGAGCACCGACTTCGTGGTCGTCGGGGAGAACGCCGGCTCCAAGTACGAGAAGGCGGTGGCTCTCAAAAGGCCGATCCTCGACGCGGCCGGGTTCGAGGTGCTGCTCCGTGACGGAGCGGAGGCAGCAGCAGGGCTCGCGCGTTCGGAGTAGGCCGGTCGTACGGACGCGCTACGCCGAGCCCGTACTCTGGTGGTCGTGGCCCGACGAGTCTTCACCGATCTCGATCTCAACGCCCACGTCCCTGCCAGGGCGCAGCCCAGGATCGGAGAGTGGGGACCGATCCGTGTCCCGTCGACGCGTGCGAAGAAATGGGCACGCGTGTGGGTGTCGCTAGCCATCCTCGTTGCCACCAGCGCGTTGTTCGGGCTCGGCTACTGGGTGTTCACCAAGCTCAACGGGAGCTGAGTCTCAGCGGGCGCCGGCCAGTGTGGCCAGGTGCTGGAGCCGGACAAGCTCGACCGGGAGATAGGCCGGGCCGCCGTTGCGGCCGATGATGATCGCCCGGTCACCCACGAGAGCTGCCACTGCGATCAGCGTGTCTCCCCACCCGGGCTGCCATTCCGCGGCCAGCTCGGTGGCGTACGTCGAGTCCATCGCCCCGAAGACCGCGAGCTCAGCGCCTTCGATCTCCGGCGCCAGTGCGCTGCTCGCCAGGACCTTTCCGGCCGTCACGTCGATGAGGATCGCCCACGTCGAGTGGAACACGATCGGCGACTCCTCGGTGAGGATCTGCCCGGCGTGCTTGGGGTCGCTGGCCATCCGGTTGAGGGTGGCGATGTCCGACTCGACGCCCCAGTCGGAGTGGTAGTGCGACACCCAGAGGACCTTCACTCCCTCCACCTGTGCGCACGCGCTGAGCAGGTTCTCGGGAAGAACCGATCCCGGCAGGTCGAGCATGAAGTCGTCGATGGCGTAGTCAGGACCGCG
>JADGPB010000225.1 GCA_017882655.1 Propionibacteriales bacterium | reverse complement strand
CCGCCCTTCCGGTCGGCCAACACGAGGCGACGGGGGTGCTCGTCCTGCTCTGACAGACCGCCGACGAACCGGGCAGCTGCGATCAGCTGCCCGGTTCGTCGCGTGTCAGGGCTTCGCCGTCATGACGCCAACGACCGACCGTGCGCTGTAGCGGTCTCGATTGCATCGGCGGCAAGCGGCCCCTTGGTGCCGCTCACAAGGAAGCTGGGCCCGCGGTCGGCGTGCCATCCCTTGCGGCGGGCGAGCTTCTGGGCGGCCTTGGCCGCAGAGCCCGAGAAGACGCCGGCGACGACCGTGTCCACCGTGGTGAGGCGGGCTGCGGAGGGGCGGGCCTGCTCGAGCCACTCGCGTACGCCGGTGCTCTCCCCGGACCCGCCGCCCTCCTTGGCTTTGTCCCGGCTGGCCGGTGTGGGCAAGCCGAGGTTGTGCGTAGGGGCAGCGACGACGATGAGATCGGCGACGGGTTCGTGCGGCGCGGACGCCGCGGTGGTCACCTCGACCTCGGCGCCGGCCTCCCTGAGGCCATCAGCGATGGCCTCTGCGATCTGTGCGGTGTTCCCGAACCACGACTCCACGACGACGAGTGCTTGCATGACGTATTCCTCCGATTGGTACTTGCGACATCATGTCTCAATGTACGGTGTGAACGTGACGAGTTCAAGAACGCAGTCGCGGGATCAGGGTCCGACGGGGGTCGCCCGGAGGAGACACCGGATCAGTGACGCGGAGACAGAGCAGCGCATGCTCGAGGCAGCACTCGCGCTCGTGGAGTCGCAGGGACTCACCGTCAGCCTCGATCACCTGAGCCTGGAGAACGTCATCACCCAAGCGGACGTGTCACGCAGCTCCGCGTACCGCCGCTGGCCCTACAAGGACCTCTTCCTCGCCGACCTTCTCGTTGCCGTCGCGCGCGACACGGACCTGACAGTCGAGCCGCCCGGTCTGGTCGACGACCTGCGCGCCCTGATCGCCGACGCCGACCTCAGCGACGAGCAGGCGCGACGCGACCTCCTGATCGAGGCACTCCGCATGTCCTCCGCCTCCGAGTTCGAGCGGATCTGGCTGTCGTCGCGCTGGCGTACGTACCTGGCCCTGTCGGCGACCGTCACCGGCCTACCAGTCGGCCCGATCCGCGAGGCGGCTGCGGCGGCCGTGCTCGACGCGGAGCGGCGGTTCGCGTCGCGTCGAGCCGGTGTGTACCGCAACCTCGCCGCCATGATCGGCTATCGCATCAGCGGCGACCTCGATGCCGAGGCCGGCTTCGACTTCATGGCCAGCACCTCAGGCGCCGTCATGACCGGCTACGTCGTGAAGGCCCTGGTGGATGAGCAGCTCGCCACGGCGACCCGCCGCCTCGCCGCGTTCGGCAGCACCAAGACCGCCGAGTGGAACGTTCCCACGTACGGGCTCACGGCCGTCTTCACCGCGTTCCTCGAGCCGGATCCCGGAGCGGAGTGGACACCTGACGCGATCGCCGCGCGGCGCCGGATGTGGGAGCAGACCGCCGACACGATGTACGCCCCGTAGCGCGGGGAGAGCACCTGTACCCCTCGGCGAGAGCACCCATACCCCTCGGCGAGAGCACCTGTACCCCTCGGCGAGAGCACCTGTACCGCTCGGCGAGAGCACCTGTACCGCTCGGGGAGGCTCTACCGACCGACGGGCGGCATCTCGTACCGGCGGACGACCGTCATCCCGGCCAGTCCGACGGCGATGAGTGTGAACAGACCGGCGACGTGCGGAATTGCGCCCGACAGGGTGACGTACGCGTAGCACGCCGGACCGATCGCGACGAGGAGCACCACGAGCCCCGACCACCAGCGCAGCGAGGCCGGCCTCGTCACCCACACGACGGCGAAGACCATCGTCGCGATGATGATGAGCAGCAGGATCACCGACCACCAGCCGGATCCCGTCGCGACGGCTCCGAGCCAGCCGAGGAATGCAGCTACGGACGCGACGAAGCTGAGAAGAGCGAGCCAGCGTTCCGCACGTTGCCAGCCCGTCACCTCTTGGGCACCGACCAGTCCGCGTCGCCATCTGTGACGGTTCCGTCGTCCATCGTCCCGTGCGAGCCGGCCGTCACCGCGATCGGCCAGTTGCCGATCGGCGGGCCGGGGAAGGACGCGTTGTTCGTCACCTTCGCCGACAGGTTCGAGACTCCCTTGGTCAGGGTGGTGATGTAGTCGAGGAGGCCCTTGATTCCCGCCAGGATCGCCGCACCAGCCGCAGCGGCTGCGATCGCGGTCGGAGGAGCCGCAGGGATGCCGAGTACTGAGCAGATCTCCGCGGCGACCGCCGCCAGCCCGCCCGTCAGCGTGAGGATCAGCGAGGCGACCGCGAAGTACAGCAGCACTCCGGCGGTCGCGAGGTCCATGCAGACGCTGCCCGCGGAGTCGCAGACATCGGCGAGGGCCTGGGCGGCGGCAACCTGCGCCGGGAGCTTCGCCTTGTACGCATCGGCTCCGGGCCCCTTCCACAGCGGGTCGCCGGACTTCGCGATCGGCAGTCCGTTCATGATCGCCTGCGCGTCGGTCGCGCCCTTCTTGAGGAAGCCCCGCCAGTTCCCTGCCCAGCCGTAGAAGAAGAAGGGAGCCAGGATGCCCTCGATGAGGTCGAGGACGAACTTCAGGACGTCGATCACCCAGTCGAGGAACGTGTTGATCGCGGAGATCACCCAGTTCACGATCGGCGGCGGGATCAGGAACGGCGAGATGTTGGCCAGCGATGCGGCCCCCTGCTGGAGCGTGGGGATCGCCCCTTCGATCGTGCCGACGCCGCCGCGGATCTTGCTGCACGTCTCTTGGTACGCACCCATGTCGACGCTCATAGCCGTCACCACTTCCCCAGCTGCTGATGGATCGACTCGGAGGCTCCGACGTTGACCTCTTCCTCGTGCTCGTACGTCTTCGCGATGGTCACGAGCATGTCCGCGACCCGCTTCGTCTCGTCGATGCCCGTCTGCGCGACCCTGCCCACGACCACGCATGCCTCGTGATAGGCCGAATGCGCGGGGGCGAAGATGCCCATCTGTACGGCGTTGAGGTCCTGCGTGGTCGTCACGAATGGCGCGATCGGCGCCAGCGTGTCGCTGACCCGCTGCCAGTAGTCCCCCTCCTCACGCAGGATATGGAGGCTGACCTCGATGTTCTCCTTGGACGGCTGGCTCATAGCGTCTCCCTCAGGAACTCGTACACAGCGCGCGGATCGGTGGCGAGCGGGTCTGCTGGCTCGGTACGGGTCGTGGCCGCGTCGGCCATCACCCCGCTGATCTCCATCCCGATGGTGGCCCCGGACTTGCCCGTCGCCCACGCGGGATCGATCTCCACCGAGGTGACATGGCCGTCCTGCGCCTGCGCACGTACCCGCCCACGCTCGTCGGACAGCGTCGCGCGCCCCACGCCCGTGAGCTGCCCCTGTGCTTCACCGAGCTTGGCGAAGGACGCGTCCAGAGCGGCGTTGATGCGTTGCATGGCCGCGTTCAGGTTCTGGCCGGACGTGTCGGGGTGCCACGCAGGAAGGTCCTCCTCGGGCTCCACGGCGGGCTGGCGTTCCCGCAGGAACGAGGTGATCGCAGCGGTCACGGCGTCGCCGAGCTCAGCGGCCGGTACGACGCGTTCCCAGGCGGTCTCGATCCGGACCTCCGGAGCTCCCGCTCGGCCCTCAGTGACCTTCACGGCCGAGGACACCGGGACCTCCGCCTCCAGGCCGTCCGGGCGCCGCGCAGCAGCGATGACGTCCTTGGACGAGTGGATCAACCTGTCGATCTCGCTCGCGTGCGTGTTCTCGCTCACGGGGGCCACACTAGGGCGACCGGGGCTCAGTTGCCGGTCCCGTCCGAGGACGGTCCCGGATGAAGCCGGCCAGCGCCAGGTCTCGACAACGGGGTGCCGGACCTCACGGTCGGCGATCCGTTCATGACCGCGTCAGAGTCACTGCGCTGCCAGTGGCCCCTCCGTCCGAGGACGGTCCTGGGTGCGGTCAGTAGCCGCGTGATGCGTCGGCCCCCGCCACTGCCCCGGACAGGGCCGTCTCGAAGTCCGTCGAGCTCATGGGCTTGGAGAACATCGGGTAGTCGTAGGTGATCGCGTTCGCGTGCTCCTCCGGGCTGGTGCCGGCGACGCAGTCGGTGAGCGTGATCACCTCGTACCCACGCTCGTACGCCGACCTCATCGTCGACTCGACGCAACAGTTCGTGAGGAAGCCGGCCAGCACCACGGTCTCGATGCCCTTGCTGCGCAGGATGAAGTCGAGGTTGGTGCTCGCGAACGCGTCCAGGCCGCGCTTGCCCTCGAGGACGATCTCGCCGTCCGCCGGTGTCAGGTCGCCGACGATCTCCGCTCCCCAGCTGCCTTTGACGAAGGCGTTCGAGTCGACGACGCCCTTGAGGATCCCGTACGGGTGCCGCGTGATCTCGTAGTATCCGGCCGCGAACTGGATCGGCGAGTGGATGATCGTCGCACCGGCGGACCGCGCCGCCGATACCAGCGCCTTCGTGTGGGTGAGCATGTCTGTCTGGTCCATGACGGTCTTCACGGCGCCGTGGAGCACGCCCCCTTCGGTGGTGAAGTCGTTCTGGTACTCGACGAGCACGACGGCGGTCTTAGCGGGATCCATGGTTTCTCCTGAACAGTGATGAGCGGGGCCGTTCCTGGCTCGTCACGCTAGGGCCGAACCGCCTGCGCCACAAGGGTCGATCACGGTCGTCGGGCGCGAGTTCGCGACTGTCCACCTGCCCAACGTGTAACGCGCTGTTAACCAGATGCACAGTGAAAAGCCCAGCGCCGCCCAACAAACACCTGTTAGGTGAGGTGATGAAGAACTCACTGAGTGCGCTGGACTTCTTCTCGGCCAAGCTGGCCTACGAGATCACCCCCGAAGACCTGGCGGCGGCGCAAGCGAGCGATACGCCTCCCACTGTCGTCGACACTCGTTCCGCCTCGGCATGGCGCCGGGGCCGGATCCC
>JADGPB010000224.1 GCA_017882655.1 Propionibacteriales bacterium | reverse complement strand
GGGTCGCCACCATCGAGCGTGAGGGGCTCGACCTGCGGGGTGGTCGCGGTCCACGCGGCCCCCAGCATCACGAGGGTCGCGAAGATGTTGAGCGACAACATCAGCACGATGATGGGCCCGAAGATCGCCGCCGCGCTGTTGTGGAGGAAGATGCCGTTGAGCGTGCCGGCGAAGTACTGCAGTGCGGCCAGTCCCACGGATCCGAACAGCGCACCACGCCCAATGTCGCGGAACGGTCCGCGATCCTGCGGCAGGATCCAGTACAGGTACAGGAAGAGCCCCCAGCCCGTCAGCAGCGAGAGCAGCAACGCCGCAATCACCGTGAGCGCGGACGCGACCCAGGATGTGCTGAGCCCGAGCCATCCGAGGACGAGGGATTGCGCCGCGGTTGCCGAGAGCGAGATGCCCACAGTCACCGCGCCCAGCACGATCAGGCCGAGCAGGATCAACAGGTTCTTCCCGAAGTTCGCCAACCATCCGACGATCCCGGCTGCGCCGGTCGACTTGATGCCCTCCGGGTGCCACATCGCGTTGATCGCCTGCCGGATGTTCCCGACCCAGCCCGTCCCTGCGTAACCGGCCGACAGGAGGGCCACGAAGAGCACGCCTCTCCAGTTCTGGAGCGTGTCCACGAGCTTGTTCGCGATGTCATGGGCACTGCCGACACTCTCCAGACGCGACTCGATCGCGATCACCAGCGTCTGGGCGAGATCTGGACGCAGCACCTCGATGGTGAGGCCGAGGATGGAGAACGCGATCATGAGGACGGGGACGATCGCCAGGACGGAGAAGTACGTGATCGCGGCAGCGAACTGGTTGCCGAGCCGCGAGCTGAACCGGTCGATGGCCCGCAGCAGGTGCGCCACCCACGCCCACGCCATGACGCGCTTCAGGAAACCGCCCATGTCACTCCTCAGGACTCGTACGCCTCGGGCGGCGGGCACTCGCACATGAGGTTCCGATCCCCGTACACGCCGTCGATGCGGCCGACCGCCGGCCAGTACTTGTCCTTGACCGGCCGCGCGGCGAGCGGGCCATGAGGCTTGCCACCCGGGAACGCTGCGAGCTCACGCGAGTACGGGTGGTGCCACTCATCGGAGACCACGCGCGCCAGCGGGTGAGGGGCGTTGTGGAGGGGGTTGTCGTCGGCGGGCCACTCCCCCGCCGCGACGCGATCCGCCTCCGCCGCGATCGCGATCATGGCGTCACAGAAGCGGTCCAGCTCCTCCATCGACTCGGACTCCGTCGGCTCGACCATGAGCGTCCCGGACACCGGGAAGCTCATCGTCGGCGCGTGGAAGCCGTAGTCGACGAGGCGCTTGGCCACGTCGTCCACCGTGACGCCGGTCCGCTTCGTCAGCGGCCGCAGGTCGAGGATGCACTCGTGGGCCACCAGCCCGGAGTCCCCCGAGTACAGCACCGGATAGGAGTCCGACAGCCGCTTCGCCACGTAGTTGGCCGCGATCAAGGCGCCCTCCGTGGCGGCGCGCAGGCCGTCGGGACCCATGAGCGCGATATAGGCGTACGTGATCGGCAGGACGCCCGCCGAACCCTGCGGCGCGGAGGCCACTGCGTGCGTCCCCTCGCCCAGCGGATCGCCAGGCAGGAACGGCGCGAGGTGCTCCCGAACCGCGACCGGACCGACGCCAGGTCCACCGCCGCCGTGCGGGATGGCGAACGTCTTGTGCAGGTTGAGGTGGCTGACGTCAGCGCCGAACGCCCCCGGACGCGCAAGCCCGACGAGCGCGTTGAGGTTGGCGCCGTCCACGTACACCTGCCCGCCCGCAGCGTGCACGGTCTCGCAGATCGACGTGATCGTGTCTTCGAAGACGCCGTGCGTCGACGGGTACGTGACCATGATCGCTGCCAGCCTGTCGGCGTTCGCGGCGATCTTCGCGTGGAGGTCATCGAGGTCGACGGAGCCGTCCGGAGCGGCCTTCACGACGACGACCGAGAGCCCCGCGAGTGCGGCCGACGCAGCGTTCGTGCCGTGCGCCGAGGACGGGATGAGGCAGACCGTCCGATGGTTGTCCCCGCGTGACTCGTGGTAGCGCTTGATCGAAAGCAGTCCGGCGAACTCGCCCTGGCTGCCCGCGTTCGGCTGCAGCGAGATCTTGTCGTAGCCGGTGATCGCACAGAGCCACGACTCCAGCTCGGTGATCATCTCTGCGTACCCGGTCGCATCGCTCGCCGGCGCGAACGGGTGCAGGCTGGCGAAGCCGGGATACGAGATCGGCTCCATCGCCGCCGCCGGGTTGAGCTTCATCGTGCACGAGCCGAGCGGGATCATGCCCCGGTCCAGCGCGAAGTCACGATCGGCGAGCGCGCGCAGGTAGCGCATCATCTCGGTCTCGGAGTGGTACGTGGAGAACACCGGGTGGGTGAGGTAGTCGTGCGGCCGATCGTGCCCAGCCAGCGCGGACGTGTCCGGCGCCTCAGCCAGCGGAGCGCCCAGGACCGTGGCGAGCGAGACGAGCTCCTCCTCCGTGACTCCTTCGCCCACCGAGATCGCCACGGCATCGGCGCCCACAGGGCGCAGCAGGATCCCCGCGTCGTGGGCCGCTGCGACGATGTCCCCGCCGCGACCCGGCGCCTCGACAACGACCGTGTCGAAGTAGTCGGCGTGACGGACCGCGAGTCCGGCGGCAGCTGCCGTGGCGGCGATCCGCTGGGCGGTCGCATGGATCTCGGAGGCGATCTCGCGCAGTCCGTCAGGCCCGTGGTACACCGCGTACAGCGCGGCCGTCACGGCCAGCAGAACCTGCGAGGTGCAGATGTTCGAGGTCGCCTTCTCTCGACGGATGTGCTGCTCGCGGGTCTGGAGCGCCAGCCGGTACGCGGGTACGCCATCGGCGTCGACGGACACGCCGACCAGGCGTCCTGGGAGCTGCCGCTCGAGACCGTCCCGGACACTGATGTAGCCCGCGTGCGGACCGCCGTAGAACAAGGGAACGCCGAAGCGCTGCGTACTTCCCACGGCGACGTCCGCACCCCAGGAAGCGGGCGACTCGAGGAGTGTGAGCGACAAGATGTCGCACGCCGCGACGACCAGAGCTCCGGCACCGTGCGCCGCGTCCGCGATGCGCAGAAGCTCTGCCGGGCTCCGCACCAGCCCATCGGCCGTCGGTAGCTGCACGACGACGCAGAAGACGCCTTCCAGGTCGTCGTCGAGGTCGGCGGTGCCGAGGACGACCTCGAGGCCGAGCGCCTCGGCCCGGGTGTGCAGTACCGCGAGGCTCTGCGGGTACAGACCGGGGTCGACGAGGCACCGGCCGCGGTTCTTCGAGACCCGGTGCGCGAGCGCGACGGCTTCGGCCACGGCCGTACCTTCGTCGAGCAGGGACGCACCCGATGTCGCAAGCCCCGTGAGGTCGCTGCACATGGTCTGGAACGTCAGCAGAGCCTCGAGTCGGCCCTGGCTGATCTCGGGCTGGTACGGGGTGTACGCGGTGTACCAGGCCGGGTTCTCCAGCACCGAGCGCCGGATCACGGGTGGTGTAGTGGTCTGGCTGTACCCCAGCCCGTACATCGGGACCGTCACGACGTTCTTCTCAGCGAGCGAGCGGAGCCGTGCCTGGACCTGCGCCTCGGTTCGTGCCTCAGGGACCCCCGGCATCACTGTGGAGCGGATCGCGGCCGGGATCGCCGCGTCGACGAGCTCGGTTGCAGATGCCAAGCCGATGGTGGCGAGCATGCGCTCGTGATCAGTCGACGAGGGTCCGATGTGACGCTCGGCGAATGCCGAACCAGAGCGATGGGTCATGTGGCGCCTTTCTCTACCAGGCGCCAACCTAACGAACGCAGGCTTCAGCCCGCGAACCGGGCCGCCCGTCGAGCAGCCAGCTCGTCGATCGCCTTGGAGGTTTCGTCAGCGCGCTCGGTCGGCAGATCGAGCAGCGTGCCTTCGATGGAGCGCCACACACCGCCGAGCGCGATGCCGAACATGCCCTGGCCGCCCTTGAGGAGGTCGACGACCTCGTCGTCCGAGGTGCACTCGTACACCGACACGCCATCGCTCAGGAGCGTGACCTCGGTGAGGTCCTCGACCCCGCGAGCGCGCAGGTGGTCCACCGCGATGCGGATCTGCTGCAGCGAGATGCCGGCGTCGATGAGGCGCTTGATGACCTTGAGCAGGAGGAGGTCGCGGAAGCTGTAGAGGCGCTGGGTGCCAGAGCCGGTCGCGTCGCGGACCTCAGGAACGACCAGGCTCGTGCGGGCCCAGTAGTCCAGCTGACGGTACGTGATGCCCGCGGCGCTGCATGCCACCGGACCGCGGAATCCCAGGTCCTGCGGCAGCGGAGAGAAGTCGCCGTCGAACAGGCTGTCCTGGCTGCGACGCTGCGTGCCCTCGACGTTCACGTTCTCTCCCTCATCTGGTTCCGCGGTTGTAGTTTCATCCTTGGGATTCTCGAACGCTAGATCCGCGACCCGGCAACGTCAACGACCCTCAGTCCGGGTCGAGGGTTCCAGCCCCGTCTCCGGCCCTCGCACGGCTGCCTGCAACTTGCGGCCATTTCCGCTCTGACTAGGACTCTTGTGGTGCGTCGAAGTCCTCGGGGCTGACGTTGTCGAGGAACTCCCGGAATTTCTCGACCTCTTCTTCACGGGGGGCCGGAATCTCAACCCCAACTTCAGCCAAGACCTCTTCGGACGCGTAGATCGGGGCACCGACACGCAGCGCCAACGCCACCGCATCGGACGGCCGGGCGCTCACCTGCTCGCCGTCGATGTCCAGCACGGCGTAGAAGGTCCCCTCCTCCACGTCGGTGATCCGCACCGCGGTGAGGGAGTGACCGAGCGCGTCGAGAACGTCCGCCATCAGGTCATGGGTCAAAGGCCTCGGCGGGGTGGCTCCCTCGAGCACGCTCGCGATAGCGGACGCTTCTGCAGCACCGATCCAGATGGGCAGGCCGCGGGTCCCCTCGACCTCCCGCAGCAGCAGCATCGGCACCCCGGCAGGCATATCGATCCGAACGCCGTGCACGACTACCTCTCGCATAT